>JAYSXB010000298.1:0-18352 GCA_043717775.1 Arenimonas sp. | reverse complement strand
GGCCGGATTCTTAACTCAAGTGCTACTCAGTTTGGGGGTCACGTCGGATGCTGGGGATAGTGGTTTGAAGAATGCCACTCAATTCCATGAAATGAGTTTGGCTAAGGCTTTGGAACTCACGAATAATGCTAGCAGATTCGCAGGGCGAGATATTTACGGGTTTTTTGGCGAGGCTGAAATTGCACATTTAATTTTGCCTACTGTCTTATGGGACAGCACAGACCTCGAGCGATGCCGATCAGGGTTAAGCGATGTCCGGTGACTAATGCTGGCGCCGAATATATCGATACTGTCTGCCGCATAGCCTTTCTGGTAGTAAAGATAAATACAAATCAAGGTGTCAGTATTTGCTTAACGTGCATAATGCGAACCTCGCATTTGATCATCAGTGGCAAGATCATCTCATGCACGTTGTGTTTTATCAAAATTATGCCACAAGTCTTTGTTTTACGTAGGCACTTTGTGGGGATGCTCTAGGCTTGAGTATGTCGTGCGATGTAAAGACGTTATCTATGTCGGCAACACCGGAAAACCATGTTCGTTGCGAATATCGGCAACGGCTTGGCTGGCAATTTGTTCGCGCAGGCTTTGGCCGGTTAATAGCAATGGAAGTTGTTCACGCTGTAAGCGCAGGGCGTTGGCGTAGGCGGTGCTGGCTTGATCATTTTTTTGTTGGGCGCTGTAAATATTGCCGAGGCTTTCCCAGGCGTCGGTACTGGCAGCGAGTGAAACCGAGCGTTGCAACATGGCTTCTGCTTTAGAATAATTTTTATCCTGACCATAAAGCTTGCCGAGTGCGGCATGGAGTGCGGCATCGTCAGGGTGTTGTGCTAACCAGGCTTCACACAAACCAAGACGCTGATCATTTGCGTGGGTAGAAATTGCCGACAAGCTGGCAAGTAATTCCGGCGCCCAGTATTGATCCAAGTGTTCGCTCAATACTTGCACGGCTTTGGTTTCAAGACCGAGTGCATCGGCGCGCAGTGCAAAAGTTTTTAATATTGTGGTGTTGTTGCGTAAGCGCTCTGGCAGGTTTTGCCATTGATTTAAACAGGCGTCGGCATCGCTGCTTTGTTCGATAGCGCTGGCGTGTAGTTGAATGTCCAGCTCGGCCATTACATTTGCCGATAGCGCCTGTTCTTTGCGCAAGGTATTCAACAAAGCGACAGCGTCGGCGGCACGATTATCTTTTTCGAGTGCTTGCAAATATAAATATTGGCCTTGCGGCGATAATTTTTTTGTTTCCTGCATGGATGCTAATAAAGTAATCACCTGTCCGGTGTCATCATTTTGCAAGGCTGTGGTAGCGGCTTGCAAATTAGCGGCATCGGGATCGTGCTGTAGCAAAGCGGCATGATGTTGCGCAGCGCGCGCGGGCTCATTCAAAAGATTGGCCGCATCATATGCCGACATTAAAGCAATGGTTTTTATATCGGCTTGCTTGGCCGCTTTCAGCAATAAATTTTCTGCACGGGCATAGCGGCCTTCATGAAATGCCTGCATGCCGTTAATCAGGCGTGAGCGCGCTTGTTTTTTTGCAAGCGCTTGCCAGGCATTAAACGGCAGGCGAGCCAGAAACCATAAGGACCACAAACTTACTGAAATAAGCAGCCAGAAAATCAGGCCATAGGCAACGGTGGTTTCGATAATTTTTCCATGCCAGCGAATCAAGACAAAACCCATGTCGCTGGCCAGACTTTCCCAGGCCACTGCGCCAATCGCTGCCAGTAATAAACACCAAATCAGGCCACGAAAAACATTCATGGATTTTGTGCTCGCTGCGTTGACATTGATCGCAGTAATTGCAGCGAGCTGCCAGCCGTCGGTATATTCAAACGAATATCTTGTTTGGCTAATGCCGATAATTTTGCACGGCGTTCACGCAAGACCGGGCCGTCGGCATACAAGCGTTTTAACCAGCTATCGATACGACGTACGCTGGCTTGAAAACTGGTGTTGTCGCGTTTATTTAATGCGCTGCGGGCAAGTGCAATTTCAAGTGCCAATGCGGCTTCGGCGGCGTTGCGATCATTGGCGCCTAATAGCGATTGTTCGTCTGCCGAACGCACTTGTACCATGGCATCGAGCAGGCGCTGAAAACCGTTTCTGTTTGGTTTGTTCGTGATGTCGGCTTGTCCCGGAAGGCGGGCAGCTAATTGCGGCAGGGTCGCTTCAAGGGCGTCAAGCTCGCCGGCCGCCATCGGTTTTCCATCACTGGCGCTGCTCATGGCCTGCATTTCTTGCAGCAGACTTTGGCGCACATTAATCATTTGCGAATCACGGATATCAGAAGCCACTTCATTAGCCAGGCGCATGGCACGAAGAGCGCCGGGCAGGTCACCATCGACATCAATACGTGCATCCGCTAATACTAATAAAAGCTCCAAGGCTTCAAGCTGCACCGATTGCCTTGAATTATTTTGTTGCTTGGCCATCTCGCGAATATTTTCTTCGAGAATGGCGGCGCGTTGATTGACGCCGAGTACTTCGTCACGTAATAGACCGGTACGCGACTGCGTATCGGCCAACTTTTTTTCAAGACTTTGCTGCAAGCGTTGCGCGCGCTGTAATTGTTGTTCGGTGCCCAGCAGGCGGGCGTCTAATGCTTCAGGACTTAAATCAACGGCCTCAATCGGGGCTGCGGGTTTAGCCCAAGGCTGCCAAAAACTCAGAGTCACTACCACCACCACCAGCAACACAAGCACGAGCCATAGGCTGGGACGCCTGAGCATGGGTATGGAGCTTGCTTCGTTATCGTCAATCACGGGGAATGGGCTCGGCTTAAATTGTGGGTATGCTAACGCACCTGCTGCGTTTGCACATGCTGTAAATGTTCCAGCATGGCATCGGGCTGTGGCGAGGCGCTGATGCTGGTGTTGAAAATGCCAGACTGCTGCAACAAAGTCTGCAAGCGGGCGCTACTGACAATCCATATAGCGGACTGCATTTTCTCTTTTAATTCAGTGTCAATCTGTTGCCAAAAAGATTTAAAAACTTCATGGCTGCTGCATAAAACAGCAAATGGTTTTTGCAAGTTTGTCATTGCTTGTATTTCTTCTGCAGCGAGGGCAATGATTTTTCGCTGATAGGTAAACACTACTTGAACAAGAGCGCCACGATGGATGAGTGTGGGTTCGATCAAGCCACGGCCACCGGGCGCGGTGATTAATCCCACCCTTTTTCCTTGTAGATTTTGCAGCAAAGGCATCGCTAATAGACTTTCGGAATCACTGCCCTTATCGGGAATGAAAATAGTAGTGACACCCAATTTTCTTAATACCGATGCGGTGCCTTCACCCAAGGCAAACCACTGCGAATTTTTTGTCGGCGTGAAAACCGCTGATTGGCCTGCAAAGCGCGCCGCTGCCGGACTGGTGACGATGATGTGATCACAAGCTAGTGCTATTTTTAATAGCGCATCATTTTTTTTCGCCTCTAATTTTATGCTTGAACACGCTAAAAACTTTGCGCCGCGCAGTTTGCTTGCACAGTGCGCCACCGCATGTTGTCCATGAGGGCGTAAGGACAACACAGTCCAATCACGCATTAGTAAGTTAGGCTGAATCTGAGGCATGCTAATAGCTTGGCATAAATAGGGTTTAAACATGAGTGCGGCATTAAACGAATTGAATATAGACGACCCATTGCGCGAATTAAATACTGCTTTTTCAGGTATGCCGCCGGTTTGCGCGATGGCGATCAAGGCAGTGAAATTCGATGCAGGTATTTTGTCGGTATCGGCGCCACTGGCCAATAATGTCAATGACAAAGCTTGTGCATTTGGTGGCAGTTTGGTCAGTGTGATGACGATGGCGGCATGGGGGCTATTATCGGAAGAGTGTCGGCATGAAGAGCTCAAGGCGGAGGTCTTTATCGCCGACACTCAAGTACGCTTTTTAGCGCCCCTGTTTGGCGACTTGCATGCTCAGGCTTATTTGCATGAGGACACCAATCGAGCGGTATTTTTTCAGACTCTGCGTAGCAAGGGTCGCGCCAGGGCGGTGGTACATTCGAGTATTAAAAATGAACAGGGACAAACCATGTGCCAAATGACGGCCCGTTTTGCCGCCATCCGGAGCAAAAGTGGGTAAGCTGCAAGTCTTCCGATAGGTTTATCAATAGGGTTAACATCAAGCCATGAAAAAAATTCTTCTATTATTGCTTGCTGCTACTTTTTTGCTGATGATTACTGTTTCAGCCGATGCTGCATCTAAACGTGCTCAAGCTAAGTTGCTTGAAACGGCTCAGTTCAAGTATGCCTCTGCTATACGCTGGAGTGAGTTTGAGATGGCCTGGGGCCATGTTGACCCCAGCTATCGCGATAAAAACCCATTAAGCGACCTTGAAAAAGAGCGCTTCAAGCAAATTCAAATAACGGGTTACGACAAGAAAAGTCAGGATTTTTTACCTGACGGCACCATGGAGCAAAGTGTTGAGATTCGCTTAATCAACCGCAACACTCAAACCGAACGAGTCGTGATGGATATTCAGGTCTGGCGTTGGGACGAAAAAGCCAAGCGCTGGTGGCTCACGACAGGCTTGCCAAGTTTTAACGCGAAGTCGTTTTGAGTCTCTAATAATTTAGTGAAAGGCAACCAGCGATAGGAGTGAGCCATGCGTACTGCCATTTTCGTAATTGCAGGTTTTGCATTATTGGCACTTTTATTAGCTGTTGCCCGAAGCTTCAAACCCAAGCTTGCCAGTGCAGCAAGCAGCGCAGTGCCAAGCTTTATAGTTATTTGGGGCTTGGTTGCGGGCACGAATTTGTGGTTCGGGCTTAGTCAATCAGGCGATAGCTTTATGGAAGATTTATCGGTGTTTCTCATCATTTTTCTGTTGCCGACAGTGGCAGCATTATTTGTTAGGTGGAACTGGCGTTAGATAGCGAGAGGCGGATATGGGAAAAAGCAGGCTGGAAGCTTTTAGTGATGGCGTATTGGCGATAATCATCACCATTATGGTGCTGGAACTTAAAGTGCCGCATGGTGAGACTTTAAGCACCTTGAAGCCGATGGTGCCGGTGCTTTTGAGTTATGTCTTGAGCTTTATCTATATCGGTATTTACTGGAACAACCATCATCATTTGCTTCATGCAACGCAACATGTAAATGGCGCCATCATGTGGGCCAATTTACATTTACTGTTTTGGCTTTCTTTGCTGCCTTTTGTGACCGGATGGATGGGCGAAAACCATTTCGCCTCGAGAACAATCGCACTCTATGGCGTGGTTTTGCTGATGTCGGCGATTGCCTTCGTGATTTTGCAGCAGGCGATCATCGTTCATCAGGGCAAGGGTTCCTTGCTGGCCAGTGCGGTCGGCCGGGATTTAAAAGGCAAGTTGTCACTACTGATTTATTTGGTCGCCATTGTGCTGGCAGTGCTCAAGATGCCCATGGCAGGCCTGTTGTATGTGCTGGTGGCCCTCATTTGGCTTATCCCGGATCCACGCATAGAGCGGGTTTTAAGCAAGCACTAGAAAATTTCTGCTTAATAAACACCTGCTAGGCACAATAAGACTTGGCGTAGGCGCCGTGCACAAGGATAATGCGCGTCCCAGTCATTTGTTCTGATCCCCATGAATTTTGAATCGTTGCAAGCTTTTGCAAGTCAAAGCCCGATGCTTTCCCTGGCGTTTGTCGGGTTGACGATTGCCATCATCTATACCGAGATTGCCCGATTTTTTACCGGCTACAAAACTGTTAATTCGGCAGGGCTGACCGCGCTGATTAATCGTGACGATGCCCAGGTATTTGATGTCAGCGCCATTGCCGATTTCGATAAGGGCCATATTGCAGGCGCTAAAAATGTGGTGCTTAGCCAAGTCGGACCGGAAAACAAACTGCTGGCTAAAGCCCGGGACCAGCCTGTTGTGCTGGTTTGCCGTACAGGCATGCAATCGGCTGAAGCCGCCAAAAAGCTGGTGAAGGCTGGGTTTGCAAAAATATTTTGGCTCGATGGCGGCGTTGCCGCCTGGCAGCAGGCAGACCTGCCCTTGGTCAAAGGTAAAAACTAACAAGAGCGCCACGCCCTTGTTTGGGCGAGCCTCGGCCCCATGTGATAATGCGTCATTCATTAAAAAATAAATTATTTGGAGTAACACCATGACCGATTCCAGCCCGGCAGCCGACCAAGCCAGCCAAGCCCAATTCACCGTCCAGAAAATTTATGTCAAGGATGTGTCTTTCGAGGCGCCCAATACCCCCGGCATCTTCAATGAAGCTGGCCAACCGCAGCTCAATATGAATTTGAATCAAAAAGTCGCCCGTCTTGAAGACGGCGTGTACGAAGTGGTGTTGGGGATCACCCTGACCTGCGCGATTGAAGAAAAAAATGTGTATCTGGCTGAAATTGAGCAGGCCGGTATTTTTGGTCTGGATGGCTTTGACGAGCGCAATCTGGACATGATGCTGGGTACTTATTGCCCGAACGTGCTGTTCCCTTATGCGCGCCAAGCGATCAGTGATTTGATTACTGCCGGTGGTTTTCCGCCGTTTTACTTGCAGCCGATTAACTTTGAAGCCCTGTATGCCGAAGGTCTGCGTCGTCGCGCCGAAAACTTCGCGCAACAATCCTCGGGCGCCATTATGGCCGAAGGCGGCAACGCGTAAGCTAGCTCCAACATGAGCGAAGCTATCAAAATTGCGGTGCTCGGTGCAGGCTCTTGGGGCACCGCATTGGCGTCACTGACTGCCCGGCACGGCTATCCGACCCTGATTTGGGGCCGTAATGCCGAGCAAATAAAAGCGATTGACGAGCAACACGAAAATACTCGGTATCTGCCGGGTATTGCTTTACCTGACAGCCTGCATGCCAGCACTGATTTCGCCAAAGTGGTGGCCTGGGCGGATTTGATTCTGGTCGTCACGCCCAGCCATGCTTTCACCGAAACTTTGAAAGCGCTTGCCCAATATCGTCAGCCGCATGCTGGCGTGGCATGGGCGACTAAAGGTTTTGAGCCAGGCTCGGGGCGCTTTCTGCACGAGGTCGCTGAAGAGGTTCTTGGGCCTAATGTGCCGCTTGCTGTTGTGACTGGACCCTCCTTTGCCAAAGAAGTCACTCAGGGTTTGCCGACAGCGGTAACCGTGCATTCTGAAAACGATGCTTTTGCACAGACCGTTGCCGAAGCCCTGCATGGTCCGGCGTTTCGTGCCTATACCGGCAGCGATATGCTGGGTGCCGAACTCGGTGGTGCAATGAAAAACGTGCTGGCCGTGGCCACCGGCATTGCTGACGGCATGAATTTGGGCTTGAATGCCCGTGCCGGTCTTATTACCCGCGGCTTGAACGAAATGCTGCGCTTGAATGTAGCCCTCGGTGGACGGGCTGAGACTTTGATGGGCTTGGCTGGCCTTGGTGATTTGGTACTCACGAGCACGGGTGATTTATCGCGTAATCGTCGTTTGGGCCTGGCCTTGGGGCGCGGACAATCGATTCAAGAAGCGGTAACCGCCATCGGCCAAGTCGTTGAGTCAGTGCAAACCGTTGATGAAGTGATGCGCTTGGCAAACCGGCACAATATTGAATTGCCGATATCCATGCTGGTGCAACGCGTGCTGCATGAAGAAATTACGCCTGCCGAAGGCTTGCAGATTATTCTTTCACGCGAACAAAAGCCCGAATATCCTGAAGGATTATTCGAGAAGCATTGAGTTTTTCATTGGCTCATAAACAGAAAAACCCGGCCGAAGCCGGGTTTTTTTGATGCGAGCAACTAAAAATATTAGAAGCTAGCGCGAACGCCTACCGAGTAGATGGTCACGTCGTTTACAAACTCAGCTTCACCGGTAATGCCCCAAGTGTCGTTGAATTTGAATTGGCCACCAATGGTGCCGCCGAATTCGCCATCATAGGCATCGCCGTCGATATAGTTGGCTTTGATGGTACCTTCAAAGTTGTCAGCCAGGTTGCCACGTAAGCCAACGGAGACGCGTGTATCGTCACCATCAAATGAGCCAATATCGGTGTTACGCCATGCCAGTTCAGCAACTAAGTCAAGATTATCGCTAAGGTTATGCGCAAAGCCCAAGCCCAAATCAGTTTGGGTCAGATCTTCAACGTCAGCGTAGCTACCAAAGCCGTAAAAGCCAGAATCACCAAATTCAACTGAACCACGTAATGCGGCGCCATCGAAGTTCGTGTTCAGGCTGCTTCCCAGATCGAATTCTGCATTGACATAGTCAAGTTCTACATAGCTATAGCTACGTTCGGCGGCTTGAGCGGACATAGGGAGTGCAGCAGCTAAAGCAAGAGCAAATAAAGCACGTTTCATATTATATTTCCTAAAAAAAGCCCTACATGGGGCGGTAAATAAACAACAGCTACATCTAAACACATAATATCTTAATGAAAAGTTAACAATGGGAGCAAGTGCCGGAAGTCATTGGGTCGCTGACCCCGTGTATCCCAGCTGCCGCCATGCTTCGTAGACGGCCACTGCAACAGCGTTTGAGAGATTCAAACTGCGCTGCTCGGCTCGCATTGGAAGTCGAAGCCTTTGATCGACCGGTAGACTTGTTAAAAGTTCATTGGGCAACCCCTTGGTCTCCTGGCCAAACAAAAAAGCATCGCCCTCTTGATAGCTCACTTCATTGAACGGGGAGCTGGCGTGGCGGCTGAAAGCAAAAACCCGTTCTCGGTTCATCTGCGAAAAACAGGCTTCTATGCTCGAATGCACACGAACATCGGCAAATTCATGATAATCAAGCCCGGCTCGACGCAGTTTTGCATCGTCTAATTCAAAGCCTAGCGGCTCGATCAAATGCAGTGTGGCTCCGGTATTGGCACAAAGCCGAATAATATTGCCAGTGTTTGGCGGTATTTCGGGTTGATACAAGATGACATTGAGCATCCCGATATTATGCCTCAAGCTCGACAAATCAGGGCTTTACGCAGCAGCAAGGGCTGAATATCAATGGGTGTGGAGGCCAATTTCCAGCGTGACACGGCGTTTGCCTTGCAGGCATTGGTCGTCAGCACGGGAAGTAAAGCTTGTTTTTGGAATGCCACGAACTCGGGCGTCAATACTCCGACAATACTAAGCGCCAATAAGACCGCGAGGGCAAAGTAGCCACGTTTTAATTGATTGCCGAGTTGCATTGAGACTCTCCTTGATTCGCTGCCTTATTATTCGTTCGCTTAAGGCCGAATATCACAATGCAAGTCTTATGCCATAAATAAAATGAATAAGAACAAATGCTTACAAAGATGAAGAGCGTCCGATATTAGTACGCAAGCATTGGAAAGCGGACACTCAAGGTTTTAGCCGACAGGCTGTAAGCGGTATGGACGCATTTTTTTGCCAATCCGCTTCCGAAGCCACGCTAGCCGGTAATAGAAAATCAATTTGCGCCATCAAATCAAACTCGCCAGCATCGTCGCGCAAATTGCTGAGTCCGTGAAAACGCAACAGCCGTCTGCTGGATTTGTCGTAAGTCACTTCAATGGGGTCGGCAATTAATGACAGTAGGCCGGCTATTTTCATTTGATAAGTCACCGCGGGTACGCCCGCGAACTGGCTCTCGCCGATCTGCTTCAAATTAAACTTATAGGCCTGCAGTCGGGTCGGCACCGCAAACTGCAAAGCTAGCGCTTTACCTGTCCGTAATTTTGGCCAGTTGAGTTTAATAAATTCATTGAAACCGGCATCGGCCACTAAATTTTTTACGGCGAGGAAAGCATTTTTTTCGAGTGCCGTGCCCGGTGGGCGGAACCAAAGTGCAGCCTTGTTTTGCTTGTATCTGAGGCCTTCGACAAAACCTTTGCGGGCATCGACAAATTCAAATGCCGGTGCCTGAGCTGAAGGCTGGTAGTTCACGCGCTTGCGGGCAAAGGCGGTGCCGTCCATGCAGCGATATATCACCAGACGTTCTACCGGGAGCAGTTCATTGAAGCGAATCCAGTGTTGCTCCTTATAAAGAGCGCGTTGGTTTTTCGGGTCACGTGCAACGCCTTCTTCAAAGCGAATATTGGCATTGGCCTCGTTGCCAAGTAATACAGCTACTAATAACACCATTGTTCTTGATAACACTGAACTCTCCACTTGTATGACCCCTTCGCATGCGCATGGCAAAGGCGCTAGATAACCCATGCCCGTACTATGCCCTTTGGCCTAGTGTAAGCGGCGTCAACTCCGGTTAGGATGTCGGGCAGTTTTAAAAACCGTGCTTCATCTCACATTAAATCCAGCAGGAATTCCGATGCTCAAGTACCCACGTTGCACACTAGCCATTGCCCTTAGCTTGGCATTATTCAGCACTTCAGCGGTATTCGCTGAAAACATCTCGATACCCAAAGGCGTGGTGGCAGGCGCAAGTGTGGAAGGAATTTCCGAATATACCCTAGCCAATGGCATGAAGGTGCTGTTGTTCCCGGACGCCAGTAAAGCGACAACCACCGTAAACGTCACTTATAACGTCGGCTCGCTGCATGAAAATTACGGCGAAACCGGCATGGCACATTTGCTTGAGCATATGTTGTTCAAAGGCACACCAGGTCATAGCGACATTACCGCCGACATGAAGAAGCGCGGCATGAGCTACAACGCCAGCACATGGTTGGACCGCACCAATTATTTTGAAACTTTTTCGGCCGACCCGGTGCAGTTGAACTGGGCTTTGCAATTAGAAGCTGATCGCATGATCAATTCGTTTGTGGCCCGTAAAGATCTTGATACCGAAATGACAGTGGTCCGCAATGAAATGGAATCGGGCGAAAATAATCCGGTCGGCGTTTTGATGGAGCGGATGGCGTCCACGGCCTACCTTTGGCATAACTACGGCAAGAATACGATCGGCGCACGCGCCGACGTTGAAAATGTCTCGATTGATCGCCTGCAAGCGTTCTATCGCAATTATTACCAGCCCGATAACGCCGTTTTATTAGTCGCTGGCCGTTTTGACCCTGCGCAAACATTGGCGCAAATCAACGACAGCTTTGGCAAAGTCAAAAAACCTACTCGCGTACTACCCAAAATATATACCACCGAGCCGGTGCAAGATGGTGAACGCGAAGTCGTAGTACGCCGCGTTGGCGACACCCAACTCATCGGCTTGATATATCACATGCCACCGGCTTCGCATGCCGATGCCGCCGCCATGTCGGTGCTCGCCAATATTATGGGCGACACCCCTGCTGGCCGTTTACACAAGGCATTGGTAGAAACCAAGCAAGCCACATGGGCTGCCGGTTTCAATTTCGAAACCCGTGAGCCTGGCAGCATGGTGTATTTGGCACAATTGCCTTTGACTGCCGATGCGCGACAAGTTTCCAACACCATGATCAGCCAAGTTGAAACACTGGCAGGCAAGCCAGTGTCCGCGGCAGAAGTAGAGCGCGCCAAAAGCGCCATACTCAAGAACTACGACATCGTTTTAAATGATGCTAACCGTGTTGGAACGGAAATGTCCGAATCCATCGCCGCAGGCGATTGGCGTTTATTTTTCCTTGGCCGTGATCGTGTGAAAGCCGTGACCGCCGATGACGTGAATCGTGTAGCGACCGCTTATCTCAAACCCAGCAATCGCACCCTCGGCCTGTTTTTTCCGGATTCCAAACCCAATCGCGCTGAAATTCCTGCGGCTCCCGATGTGGCAGCGTTAGTCAAAGACTACAAGGGCCAGGCAGCTATTGCGGCGGGCGAAACTTTTAATCCATCGCCGGCCAATATCGAATCACGTACCGAGCGTGGTCAATTTAAATTCGGCGCCAAGTACGCTTTACTTATCAAGAAAACCCGGGGCGAAACAGTCCGCGGCAGCATCAGCCTGCATTTTGGCGATGAAAAATCGCTGAAGAACACCAAGACTCCTGCCGACATGGTGGGTGCGATGTTGATGTACGGAACGCCAACGATGAGCCGCGAACAAATTGCTACTGCGTTCGACAAACTCAAGGCCACCGTTAGTATTAGCGGTGATGCCGATAGTGCAAAAGTGTCGATTCTGACTACACGCGCCAACCTGCCAGCGGTAATGACAATGGTGCAGGATTTGTTGCGTAACTCCAGTTTTCCAGAAAGCGAATTTGAACAATTGCGCGGGCAAAGTATTACCGGAATTGAAGCCCAGCAAAGCGATCCAGAAGCGATTGCCGGCACCGAACTTTCGCGCCATTTCAATACTTTTGCCAAAGACGACCCGCGTTATGTTGATTCTTTCGCAGAATCAATTGCCGCCATGAAGGCCGTTACGCTGGCGCAAGCCAGGGCTTTCCATAAAGACTTTTACGGCATGCAAAATGCCGAATTTGCCTTTGTCGGCGATTTTGATGCGGCCGCGCTGAAAACCCAAATCGGCACTTTATTTGGTGACTGGAAAACAGCAAAAACGTACACACGCCTCGCCAATCCCTACCAAGCAGTGGCGACGGTTGATAAGACTTTTGAAACCCCTGACAAAGCGAACTCTTTGGTATTGCTGCGCACGGGTTTTGCGATGAATCAAGACAACGCTGATTATCCAGCGATGCTCATCGGCAACTATATTCTCGGTGGCGGATCTCTAAAATCACGTATTGCCGATCGTATTCGCCAGAAAGACGGCCTGAGCTACGGCGCGGGTAGTCAATTTGATGCCGGTATTCTTGATGCCAATGCCTCGCTGTTTGGCTATGCCATCACCGCGCCGGAAAATGCCGCCAAAGTAGAAGCGGCATTCCGCGAAGAAATCGCCCGCATCCTTAAAGACGGCGTGACCGAAGCTGAAGTTGCCGATGCCATTGCCGGTTATTTGAAAGCACGTGAAAGCCGTCGTAATGATGACGGTAGCGTTGCAGGCAGCTTGGGTGACCAAGCTTTTTATGGTTTCACCATGCAGCGTGTGATTGATCTTGAAGCGAATATCAAAAAGCTCGATGTCGCCAAGGTCAATGCCGCATTGCGTGCCAACCTGAAACCGGAAACCATTAGCTTCTTCGCTGCCGGTGATTTTGCCAAAGCGGCTAAAGCAGTACCCGCACCGGCACCGAAAAAGTAATGCCGTAGTCAGTGTTGCAGTGTTATAAAGACGGGCGAAGAAATTCTTTCGCCCGTTTTTTTTGTTTCTTTTTATGGTGGAATTTTATGCGCTCAATCTTTTTGCTTATCTCGCTCGGTGTGCTGTCTGCCTGCAGTTTCGTAAAAATGGCGCCCGGCGGCGACGCCGTAAAAGTGGCCACTATTGGCAAAGACTTAAGTGCTTGCGAAAAACGCGGCGACATCGCGGTGTCGGTCAAAGACCGACTCGGCCCTTACGAGCGCGATACGTTACGCGTGAAAGACGAACTTGAAGTATTGGCCCGCAATGAAGCCCCGGGTTTAAAAGCCGACACCGTGCAGGCGATTGCCGAGGTCAATGACGGCTCGCAAAAATGGCGGGCTTATCGTTGTAATGGCGCACAGTCGGTTCGCGATCCGGAAAGTCCTGATAAAGCCGTTACGCAGCCGATAAAGGACTAAGTGAATTTTTCGTGGCAGCAATATGATTTATCCGATATGCTGATTACATAATTGCACAAAGAGATCGTCCGTGAATACACTACAAAGAAGCTTGATGCTGACCGCTTTGCTCAGCACGTGTGCTTTACCTGCGTGGTCAAAAAAACCAGCCGATCAAACGTTTAAAGCGACCACATTTCGTGTGGATTACCAACTGGTATTAGCCGCTGATGGTGGTATTGAAGTATTAAAAGCGCAAAAAGAAACGGTAAGTTCAGTGCTCACTGATAGTTTAGAAAAACAAATTCGCCGCTGGAAGTTCACACCGGGAACAGTAAACGGTGTCACGCAACGTACAGAAACTAATCTCTCGCTAAATGTGGAAGCTATTGCAGAAGCTGGTGGTGACTATCAAATTCGTATCATTGACGCTAACACCGGTGTGTGGCTAACCCCAGACAAAACGGTATCTCCGCGATACCCCGTCAATCAGTTGCGCAATGGTGGCGAAGCAGTGTTATGTCTAATAGCCACTTACGATGCAGACGGCAAGGTTACGAATGTCGTGCGCTCAGGAGAAAAAGTTAAAGGGATAGCACCATTCGAGCTCGCAAGTATCGAAGCTGTGAAGCAGTGGCGCTTTGATCCTGAAAAAATTGGCGGCGTTGGTGTGCCCGGTGATGCACTGATACCCATTAAATTTTGCACGGCAGAATCGAACTGCAAAAAGCTATTAAGCGGTAGCAAAGCAAAAGAAAAATTAGCGCAAGAACTGGCAACCCAACTGACACCCTTAAACAGTAAAGTTTCAATTGTGAGGCAAGCACTTTAAACACGTCTGTCTGAAACGAGTTTTGATTGCGCGCTCACTAGTTCATGCACAAGTCTGAACGGCGAGCCTCAAAAACAGTGACTTAAGCCCGCTTTTGCTTCCAAAACAGCGATTTAGATTGAGCCTAAGCCACGAACAAGGTAACGTAAGCGGGTTTCCCTAACAGGTTTACCGCTATGTTGTTTCAACATGTTGCTATTGCAGGCCTTGCCCATATCGATCCGCCGCTCTCGCTGAGCTCGGAAGAGATCAATCTACGCCTCAAGAAAACCACGGATCGCCTCGGTATCACCACCGATGTACTGCAAGACGTCGCCGGGATTTACTCGCGCCGCTTGTGGGACGGCGATATGGCCATTTCCGATGCGGCCGTGTTGGCAGCAGAAAAAGCGATCCTGGATGCCGGTATTCCTCGCGAGAAAATCGGCCTAGTGGTCAATACCTCGGTAAGCCGCGACTTCCTGGAGCCATCGGTAGCCAGCATGGTGTCTGGTACCTTGGGTCTTAGCGACCAATGCCAAAACTTTGATGTTGCCAATGCCTGTCTGGCGTTCTTGAACGGCATGGACATTGCCGGTCGCATGATTGAGCGCGGCGAAATTGATTACGCACTCATCGTCGATGGCGAAAACACCAATATGGTGTATGAAAAAACCATCGAGCGTTTAAACCGTGACGGCATCACCGCAGAAGAATTCCGCAGCGAATTTGCTTCTTTGACTCTGGGTTCCGGTGCCGCTGCCATGGTGCTGACTCGCCGTGAACTTGCGCCCGATGCGCCTTTGTACAAAGGTGGCGTCACCCGTGCAGCGACCGAGTGGAATGCACTGTGCCGCGGCAATCTTGACCGCATGGTTGCCGACACCCGCATGTTGCTGATTGAAGGCATCAAGCTGGCACAAAAAACCTTTGATGCAGCGAAAATTGCACTAGGTTGGGCGGTTGAAGAACTCGACCAGTTTGTTATCCACCAAATTTCACGCGCGCATACCGACGCTTTCACCAAAGCCTTTGGTATCGATAAAGAGAAAGTGCTGACCATCTTCGCCGAGCACGGCAATATTGGCCCGGCCTCGGTGCCTATCGTATTGAGCAAATTGCGCGATCTGGGCAAACTCAAAAAAGGCACACGCATTGCACTTTTGGGTATTGGCTCGGGCTTGAATTGTTCCATGGCCGAAGTGGTCTGGAACGAACCGGCAAAAAAACCGGTCGTATAATTGATTAATGCAAAGCCAGGTTCCTTTCAAAAAAGGAGCCTGGCTTTTTTTATGGCGAAGAAAAAAATGACGAATACAAATTTAAGTAGTGAACAATTGCGCGTGCTGGCCAAAGGCCCGTTTCCGGATTACCCGTTTACACCCAAAAACTTCAAACAACCGAGCGGCCTGACCCAGAGTTATCTGGATGAAGGCAGCGGCGATGTCATCATCATGCTGCATGGCAATCCGTCGTGGTCGTATTACTGGCGTCATCTGGTGTTGGGTTTGAAAGATCGCTATCGCTGCATCGTGCCCGATCATATCGGCATGGGTTTGTCCGATAAGCCGAGCGACGAAAATTATCGCTACACCTTGCAGTCACGCGTCGATGATCTCGAGCGTTTGCTTGACTCCTTGAATCTTGGTGACAACATCACCCTCGCCGTGCACGACTGGGGCGGCATGATTGGTTTTGCCTGGGCTTTGAAACATTCCAAACGCATCAAGCGCTTGGTGATTTTGAATACGGCGGCATTCCCTTTGCCAAAAACCAAAACCATTCCGTGGCAGTTGAAACTCGGCCGCGATTCCATGTTCGGCACCTTGCTGATTCGCGGCTTCAATGCCTTCGCTGGTGGCGCCGTGCGCGACGGCGTTGTCAATAAAATGCCGAAAGATGTTGGCAATGCCTATGTCGCACCGTTTGATTCCTGGGCCAATCGTATTTCGACGTCACGCTTCGTGCAGGACATTCCCCTGGGTCCGCAAGACGCCGCTTGGTCCTTGGTCGATGCTTCGGAAAAATGCCTGAAGCAATACGCCGAGCTACCGATTTTTATCGGCTGGGGTCTAAAAGATTTTGTCTTCGACAAACATTTTTTGAAAGTGTTTCAGGATAATTTTCCTAAAGCAGAGCAACATATTTTCGATGATGCCGGACATTATGTACTCGAAGATAAATATGCCGTTCTAGTGCCAGCCATTCGGAAATTTCTGGATGCGAACGCGATAGTTTAATTATCAATCAAATCGTTGGAGGCCGCTTGCGGGCGACGATTTGCACCAATATCCGTCGCCCGCAAGCGGCCTCCTACACGCCATAATCGAACCATGACCAACACCTGCAACATCACCGCCGTTTTATCCAAGATTGCCAGCGAACGGCCTGAGCAAATTGCCATGCGCTGCCCGGGCTCGCGGGATGCAGACGGTTTCGCGAAATACGATCTCACTCTCACTTACGCAGAACTCGAGAATCGTTCAAACGCGATTGCTGCCGGTTTAAAAAAATACGGTATTACCCAGGGTCTACGCACGGTGTTGATGGTGCGACCATCGCCCGAATTTTTTCTGTTGATGTTTGCCTTATTCAAAATGGGTGCGGTACCGGTCTTGGTGGATCCAGGTATTGCGAAATCGGCTTTGAAAAAATGTTTGCAGGAAGCCAAACCCGAAGCCTTTATCGGCATTTCAATTGCACACGCGGCAAGAATTATTTTGGGCTGGGCCAATAAAACCAATCGTTTGAATATTACGGTCGGCAAACGCTGGTTCTGGGGCGGCAAGACTTTGGTAGAAATTGAAATTGATGGCGCCAATGCCGCCAATCAAATGGCAGTAACTGCTCCCGATGACGTGGCTGCGATTTTATTTACCTCGGGTTCGACCGGCATTCCCAAAGGCGTTGTCTATCGGCATCGGCATTTTGTGGCGCAGATTGAATTATTGCGTGAAGCTTTCGATATAAAACCGGGCGGCGTTAATTTGCCGACGTTTCCGCCCTTCGCCTTGTTTGACCCTGCATTGGGTTTAACCTCGATTATTCCGGATATGGATCCGACCAAACCGGCATCGGCGGACCCGAAAAAATTGCATCACGCGATAAATAAATTTGGTATTGACCAGCTATTTGGCTCGCCCGCCTTGGTCGCGGTCTTGGCAAAATACAATCAAAAACTTCCAAAAATTTTGCGAATCACTTCTGCCGGTGCACCGGTGCCTGCCGATGTCGTTTCAAAAATGCGTGAGCTCCTACCGGACAACGGCAGCTTGTGGACACCCTACGGCGCAACCGAATGTTTGCCGGTTGCCGTGATTGAGAGCCGTGAACTGCAAAGCACTCGCGAGCAAACCGAACAAGGTGCCGGTACTTGTGTAGGTCGAGCAATGCCGGCCAATACCGTTCGCATTATTGCAATCAACGACGAGGCCATTTCAGATTGGCAGGATAATCTTCTATTGCCGAACGGACAGGTTGGCGAAATTACCGTGGCCGGCCCCACCGCCACCGATGAGTATTTTGCAAGGCCGCAAGCCACCGCATTAGCGAAAATTCGTGAACAATTAAGTGATGGTAGCGAACGTATTATTCATCGCATGGGCGATTTGGGCTGGATCGACGAACAAGGCCGCTTATGGTTTTGCGGACGTAAATCGCATCGCGTCGAAACGGCACAAGGCCCCCTGTTTACAGAACAAGTCGAACCGGTTTTCAACACGCATCCCAAAGTAAAACGTACCGCCTTGGTAGGTGTTGGAAAAAAAGGCCAAGAAACACCTGTGCTATGTATCGAACTGAATGAAGAGGCTTCCGTGCCGGAACAGGAAAATATTCAAAGCGAACTGGAAAAAATCGGCAATGCCTATGTCCATACCGGCAATGTTCATCACTTTCTGTTTCATCCCGGCTTTCCGGTCGATATTCGTCATAATGCAAAAATCGGCCGCGAGAAATTGGCTGTTTGGGCAGCAAAAAAATTACAATAGGGTGCGCTCAAGCGCACCATCTATAAGATGCGGCGACATTTCGGTGCGCTCAAGCCTGAGGTATCCCCACGAATAGTGCAGGTTTTCATTGGTTTTGAGGGTATTGCCATTGCCGCAAGTTACGCATGAGTTCATCACATC
>JAYSXB010000297.1:0-7095 GCA_043717775.1 Arenimonas sp. | reverse complement strand
GGCGCAGCAAGCAGGCGCCCCTACGGTTGGGATAATTTTTCGCGCTCGTGAGTGCTCCTACGGGACAAATGCAGCTTGTATATCCCTTGTTGTTGCGCCAGTTGCAATCAGGGCGCGCACGATGAGATCAAGTGATATTGAAGAGTCACCGGTCTCGATTTTCGCAATACGCGATTGGCTCGATTTCATGCGTTGGGCGAGGTCTATCTGGGATATGTTGCGTTTAATACGGGATTTTTTAACTGCGCACATTAGCGACCATTTGATAGCGACGAGTTTCGATTCTTCTTCACTCAATTGCAGAAAATCGTCGGCATTACCGATTTTCCATCCGGCTGCTTTCAGGCGTTTTAATTTATCGTTCTTCATGGCGCACCTGCTAAATCGATTTGTAAGTGTTGAGTATTGCTTTGCATCTATCAATGACGGCTTGCGGTGTTTGAGGGGTGGTCTTTAAAAACACTTCCAGAATCATGGTGGCTATTGAATCGATGTAGTACACAATTCGCCAGGTGCGATTCTCATCCTGAATTCTAAGTTCATGAGAGCTAACACCAATACTTGGCATTGGCCATGAGTGCGGCAGCGACAACTTGATGCCGTCTTGCAACTGCCGTAGCAAGACTCCTGCTTCAATTCTTGCATCGGCAGAAAAGGGCGGCGTTTTTACTTCAGTATGCAGCCATGCCAGCGGCTTCGACTGCTTACTCACGGCAATTACTTTATGTCGAATGTGACATATAAACAAGTCCGGACTTTACTATTGCTACTGGGAAATACGATTGCTTCATGCCGACAGTTTTTCATTGAAGCGACAGCAAAAATGTAGGGGTTTGTCTCATGGAGATGTAGGCCGATAGGATAATTCTTCGCAGGTTTATCGCGCTCGTGAGCGCTGCTACGGGGGATAGAAATTTGCCCTGGTAAGTAAAGATGCCTATTTTTGGGCCGCAAATCGCAGGCGAAAAAAAACCGTCTTGCGACGGTTTTTTTAATTTGGTGCCCAAAAGAGGACTCGAACCTCCACGATTTTACTCGCTAGTACCTGAAACTAGTGCGTCTACCAATTCCGCCATCTGGGCCTGTTTTGTGAACTCTAAACAGCCGCGTAATCTAGGCATTTATCGGGCTTTTGTCAATAAATACTTGGTAATTCGCAGTCTTTTATCAAGCATTTCGCGCGTCGGTGTTACCATCTGCAAATGAAAAAAAGCACACCTAAGCCGTCTGGCGGCACCAAGCGTCCACCTTGGATGCCCGATTCCATGCAATTAAGCAATTCCAAGCCTGCAAGCACCGCAAAAGCGAGTGGCAAGCCTAAAAGTAAAGCAGGGGCGGGGGGCAAGGCAGGTTCTAAGCCAGCTTTTGCGAAGTCCGATAAATTTGCGGGTAAGCCCGGCGCAGCCAAGTCAGGTCAAAAAGGCCCGACAAGTACAAGTAGGCGTGGCCCAAGAACGGACCCGCATGCCGAGCGTGAAGCCGCCAAATACAGCCAGCCGATTATTAGTCGCGAAGCCTTGACGGAATTTTTATCCGACGCCCCCGGCCCGATGACGGCGGAAGAAATTGCGCACAAGCTTAAACTCACCGCACCAGATCGCTTTGAAGCATTGAGCCGCCGCTTGGGCGCGATGCAACGCGACGGCCAGGTGTTAGTGAATCGACGTGGTGGTTATGCGGTTGCCGAGCAACTGGATTTGATTGCCGGTTCGGTGATTGCGCACCCGGATGGTTTTGGTTTTTTGAAGCCGGAAAAAGGCGGCGACGATTTATTTTTACCGCCAGCGGAAATGCGTAAATGCCTGCATGGTGACCGCGTGCTTGCCAGTGTTGCCGGTGTGGATTATCGCGGCCGTCGTGAAGCGAGCATTGTTGAAGTGCTCGAGCAACGCGTTACGCGGATTGTGGGTCGTTATAGCGAACGTGCCGGTATTGGTTCGGTGATTCCCGATGACAAGCGTATTCTTGCCGAATTAATGATCCCCACGCTGGATAAAAACGGCGCGAAAGATGGCCAGATTGTGGTCTGCCAAATTATTGAAGCGCCCAGTAAAGGTCGTTCGCCGGTCGGAAAAGTGCTGGTCGTGTTGGGCGATAAATTAACGCCATCGCGTTTGGTTGAAATGGCGATTTATGGTCATAACTTGCCAAATGAATTTCCGGAAGACGCGCTCAATGAAGCTGCTGCCGTGCCGCTCGATGTGCAGGCAGAAGAAATCGCGAAACGCGTTGATTTACGTAAAATGCCCTTGGTGACCATTGATGGCGAAGACGCGAAAGATTTTGATGACGCGGTCTATTGTGAAAATAATAAAGAAGGTTTCCGACTCGTCGTTGCCATTGCCGATGTCTCGCATTATGTGCGGCCCGGCACGGCGCTGGACGATGAAGCGACTAATCGTGCGACCTCAGTATATTTCCCCGGTTTTGTAGTGCCCATGTTGCCGGAAACACTATCGAACGGTATTTGTTCGCTGAAACCAAAAGTAGAACGCCTGTGTTTTGTCTGCGATATGCAGATGGATTTTGAAGGCAAGGTGACGCATTCAAAATTCTACGAAGCGGTGATGAATTCACATGCACGCCTCACCTATACGCAAGTGTGGAAAGCGATTGGCGAAGACGATAGCGAAGCGCAAACACAGATCGGCACAGTTTTAATGCCGCAGATTCAAAAGTTGCATCAACTTTTTCAAGTGCTGTCGAAAGCTCGCACCCAACGCGGCGCGATTGAGTTTTCATCCAGCGAAGTGCGTTTTGTTTTAGACAATAAAGGCGAAGTTACACAGGCCGGAATGTTGGAGCGCAATGACGCCCACAAGCTGATTGAAGAATGCATGATTGCCGCAAATGTGGAAGCGGCAAAATTCATCATGCAAAAAAATATTCCGGCGCCGTTTCGCGTCCATGACCGTCCACCGGAATCCAAATACGCCGACCTGCTGGAATATCTATCCGAGTTCAGTTTGCGATTGCCTTCCTACAGTGCCGTGCAACCGAAAGACTTCACTAATTTATTGAAAAAAATTCGTGAACGCCCTGATGCTGCACTGCTGGAAACTGTATTACTTCGCTCGCAAAGCCTGGCGGTATATGCCACCGAAAATAAAGGCCATTTTGGTTTGGCGCTGGAAGCCTACGCGCATTTCACTTCGCCGATTCGCCGTTATCCGGATTTATTGCTGCACCGTTCGATTAAGCACGCCTTGCTCAATGGCAATGAAGATGGCTTCTCCTATTCATTGAAAGAAATGGATGCGCTTTGTCTGTCGTGTTCGGAAAAAGCGCGGCGTGCCGATGAAGCCGAGCGCGAAGTCGATGAACGCTTCCGTGCCGCTTGGATGGAACAGCATGTCGGCAGCGAATTCGATGGCGTGGTCAGTGGCGTGACCTCGTTTGGTTTGTTTGTTGAATTAAAAGAATCCAAAGTGAATGGCTTGGTTCACATCACACAATTACCGCATGACTATTATCATTTCGACCCGGTGCGTAAATCCATCAAAGGCGAGCGCAAAGGACTGAGCTTCCGTCTGGGCGACCCACTGCGTGTGCTGGTTATGCGTGCGAGCGTTGAAGACCGCCGTATCGATTTTAAATTAGCGGAAGAACCAAAAAAGAAAAAGGTTTGGGCTGAATAATTATGGGTAAGCATTAATGAGCAAGACATCATCATGGATCGCCGGTATCAACGCGGTGGCATCATCGCTCGAGCACGATGCAGAACATGTGCGCGAAGTTTTAATTGAAGCCGGTGCAAAAAATCCGCGTCTGGTTGAAATTGAAGAACGTGCCCGGCAGCTGGATATTTCCGTTCGTAAAGTCAATTCACAAGCTATTGGCGGCGTTGCCGGTGACCTGCGCCACCAAGGCGTAGTCGCACGTTACGAAGCTGCCAAATCGCTGGATGAAAGCGAATTAGTGCCAATGATTGAAGCCGCCGATGGCAAGGCCTTGATTCTGGTGCTCGATGGCGTACAAGACCCGCATAATCTGGGCGCTTGTTTGCGCAGTGCAGCGGCTGCGGGCGTCACCGCCGTGGTTATTCCGAAAGACAAAGCCGCGCCAATTAATGCCACCGTGCGTAAAACTTCGGCCGGTGCTGCCGATCGAATTGCGATTTTTTCAGTGACGAATCTGGCGCGATCATTGCGTGCCATCAAAGACGCCGGCGTTTGGGTTTATGGCCTGGATGGCACTGCCACGGGCACCATTCATCAAACCGATTTCAAGGGCAATGTAGCGCTGGTAATGGGCGGCGAAGCCGACGGCATGCGTCGTCTAACTCGCGAGCATTGCGACGGCCTGGTAAAAATTCCGATGCCCGGTGAAATGGAAAGTTTGAACGTCTCGGTGGCCACCGGTGTGGCTTTATTTGAAGTGGTTCGTCAACGCGTTGGACCGGCAAAATGAATTTAAACTGGTATGACTACGTCGGGTTTCTCGGCGTCGGCTGCGTATTGAGTTCTTACTTTGCACTGCAAGCAGGAAAACTTGCAGCCGATAACGCGCTTTATCAATGGGCCAATATTATTGGTTCGATATTTATTCTGGTCTCGCTGTATTACGAACCCAATAAATCGTCGATCACCATTCAAATTGTATGGATTTTGATTAGCGTGTTTGGATTGGTTCGCAGTTATCTCGCTAGAAAAAAAGCGAAGCCAGTATGACGTCCTTTCCTGATTTGATTGGTTACGCAGGCGTTTTGATGGTTTTGATTGCCTATAGCTTTTTGCAGGCAAGACGCATGGATGGCAATGGCGTTTGGTACCCGCTAATTAATCTTGTGGGCGCCATCCTGATTCTAATATCGCTGCTTTATAAGCCCAATATGCCCGCCATAGTAATGGAAGCGGCCTGGGCAGTAGTGAGTGTGGTTGGAATATTTTTCGCGATTCGCACAAGAAAAAAACAAAAATAAATTAGGTTTAGATGTGCGCGCAGTTGACTGCTCGTAGGAGCGTCCTTTAGGCGCGAAAAATCTCGCCAGATCTGTCGCGCCTAAAGGACGCTCCTACGCGCAACATCACTCTTCGTCAGTGCCTTCGTTAATGCCTTCAAACAGAAAGGTAGAAAGATAACGCTCACCGGTATCGGGCAGCATGGCAAGAATTACATCGCCTTCTACCGCATGCGAATGTGCTACTTCCAATGCTGCTGCAAAAGTGCCGCCACCGGAAACGCCGGTGAAAATACCTTCCTTGCGTGCTAATTCGCGCGCCATATCGCGTGATAAATCATCGCTGACAGGTAAGTTATGATGATAAACATTGCGATCTAACACTGACGGAATAATATTCGGTGTCCAGCCTTGAATTTTATGCGGTGCCCATTCCATGCCGGCCAACATGGCAGCGCCCGCAGGTTCCGTCGTAACGATTTGTACTTCAGGCCGAGCAAGCCGGAGCATTTGTCCAACACCGGTCAGCGTGCCGCCAGTGCCCCATCCGCTGACAAACCAGTTCAGGCGACGACCGGCAAAGTCCTGCAAAATTTCCGGGCCAGTGGTATTGCGGTGATACGCCGGGTTGGCGGGATTATCAAATTGTTCGGTATAGAAAGCGCCGTGTTTTTCAGAATAGGCTTTAGCGCGTTGAATCATGCCGACCGCACGTTCGGCCGCAGGTGTCAGAATTACTTTGGCACCTAACATGCGCATCAATTTTCGACGTTCAATGGAAAACGAATCTGCCATAAAGGCAACGAAGGGGTAACCCTTCGCAGCGCAAACCATGGCGAGCGCGATACCGGTATTGCCGGACGTGGCTTCAACTACAGTTTGACCAGGCTTTAGGATGCCGCGCTGTTCGGCATCCAGAATGACTGCGTGCGCCAAGCGATCTTTTACCGATGACATCGGATTAAAGGCTTCGAGTTTTACGTACATCTCGACACCCGCAGGCGCGAGCCGATTGATGCGGACGATGGGGGTGCGGCCGATGGTATCGAGAATGCTGTCGTAGATCATGGCGAATCCTTGAGTGGCGTTGCTGGAAGAGTAAGCAGAATAACGAAACTTGTTTTGTGTATGGTTAATTTTTCCGTAGGAGGGCCTTCTAGGCCCGATCAATCTGCGAAATAATCTAACGTAGGAGCGAGCTCTGCTCGCGAAATGCGTTGTCGCAGGTTTTTCGTGAGCAGAGCTCGCTCTTACGTTTGGCATTGTCGCAGATCTGTCGCGCCTAAAGGCGCTCCTACGGGATTAAAACGTTCCCCAGCGGTTCAATATTTTACAAAATAATTCGGCGGTTTTCTGGGTGTCATAAACGGCAGAATGCGCTTCATCGCCATTCCATGAAATACCGGCTGCCTGTACGGCACGACTCAGCACGGTTTGGCCATAAGCCATGCCCGCCAAAGTGACGGTGTCGAATACGCTGAAGGGATGAAATGGGTTGCGTTTGTGATCTGCGCGCGCAACCGCAGCGTTTAGAAAGCCGAGATCAAAATGCGCGTTATGGCCAACAAGAATCGCACGTTGGCATTCTGCTTTTCGCGCAGCCATTCTTACCGCATGAAAAATATGGTCGAGGGCTTCGCGTTCTGGTTTTGCATCGCGAAAGGGATGCGTCACATCAATGCCGGTGATCTCCATTGATTTTGGATCAAGCACACTGCCGGGGAAGGGCTCTACATGGGTGGTGGTGCATTCGCCGGGTGTGAATACACCATGCTCGTCCATCAAAATGGGAATAGCGGCGATTTCTAGCAAGGCATGGCGATGGCAATCGAAGCCGCCGGTTTCCACATCCACAATGATAGGCAGGAAACCTCGAAAACGGTCGGCGATGCGGCGTGGGGGAGTCGGTTCGGTCATGGCTGGCAGGATAACAGCTCGCGGTTTTTATGACATCTGCATGAAATCAAAGGTCACATTTCGTGGGAGCGTCCGTCAGGCGCGACAAATCTGGCGAGGTTTATCCGGTTTGGAAGGCCCTCCTGTCAATGCGTATTTTCGTAGGAGCGTCCTTTGGCGCGACAGATCTGACGTGGTTTGTCGCGCCTAAAGGACGTTCCTACGACTAAAAATTGATTACCAACGCCAGTCCATTGGCCAATGCACGGCGGAGGTCGCAGCAATGCTTAGCACAACAC
>JAYSXB010000296.1:0-7166 GCA_043717775.1 Arenimonas sp. | reverse complement strand
CCTGCTCGGATAACACAACCTGCAAGGCCTCAATGCCTTCATCCTTTGCCGCTACGTCAATAATCCAGTCGTGTGATGCTACTGTCGATGTTTGATTGGCAAAGTCAGCATCAAGACTTAAGTCTCCGTCGGTACTGCGTTGAACATGCAGTTTCAAAAGATCCGGATTTTGACTGGCTTCTTTTGGCAGGGAAAAAGTTTTTGCCTGCACCCAAGTCGCAGGCAATGGGCCATAAGAAGTGGGCATCGGGCCAAACGGCAAGGCTTCACCGGCGGCATTGAATGCCGCCAAATCCGACAGATCGTTTTTTTGAATGATGCGATACAGTTCTTCATTCAAATTGATGGCGTAAGCACCCTCGCCTTTTGCATTTACCGGCCATTGCTGTGCATAGTCGGAAGGCGTGGAAGCCGCTGCCACGCTGCTTATCAGCAAGCCGAACATCAAGCCCTGGAGTTTCATGCGAGCTCCTTTTCTTTCGGTGGTTGTGGCGCAAAGTAACCGACGACCACCAGTAATAAACCAACGGCCAGACAAGACACAATGCCCGGAATATTTGCCATATAAGTACGATCCACCAAGATGAGTTTGCCCAATACCACAAGCATCAATAAGCCGCCGACCATCCATTGTTTGCGGTCACCACGCTGCGAACCCAGAATCAAACCGCTCACGCCCAACAGACTCCATACAATCGTCAAACTGGCCTGGGTGAATCCGGAATTAAGAATCAGCGCGTTCCAAGGTTCGCCATGTAAATGATGCACACCCCGCAGTGTTGCCATGGTGATAAAGACCATGCCGACATACGGTGCGAGTTTCAATATGGCCTGCATATCGGGTTTTTCATGTCGAATATAAGCGGCAAAAAGTATTGCCGTTGCCAATAAACTTAATTCCAGTGGATTAATAATCGGTATGTACATGACGGGCAATGCACTACCTTCCAGGAACAAGCCGACTACCCAGGCACAAGCCAATAATGCGAATGCCGGGGTGAACCACGCTGCATCATAAGTATCAAAACGGTCTTGCATGGGCCATGCAAATAAAGAACGCATGCGCCACAAGCCCAAGGTCATCAAGACTATCGGCAGACAAATGGCCGGGGCATACCAACCCTGTGCCAAATGCCAAAGCGTATCGACTTCATAATGCCATTGCAGGCTGAACGCCAGCGCCGCAGACCAAAGCAATACGATGTGCATAAAACCACCGGCACGCGATGATTGAGCGGCCTCGTCGTTAGCTTCACGCCACAAGGCATAAACACTCGCGACCACAAAAGCAGCCCAGTAAGCCCAGCTTGGCATCATCAAAGGGGCGCTGAACTCATCGGCAGCAAACAACACGAATATAGGAGCACTGAAAACACTGAAAGCCGCCAGCTTTTTCATTGCAGGCCAATCGAGTTTGCTTTGCAAGACCGTGGCAATAAAAATGGTAACCGAGAAATACAACATCGAGTATTGCCAGATTCCAATGCCACGTTGGGCGATATCAAATTCATGCAGCATGGCGGCAAACCACCATAGGCTTGCCCACAGGAACAACAAGACTGGCATCGCTTTGCTATTGCTTAAGCGCTTGAAAATCAGACTCAACATAAACCCGGATATCGCAATAATGAATGCGCCCAGATAGAGCGGATTCAATACCAGTTGTTCCGAGTCTGCTGCATCAAAAGACATATTGATCAGTGAAACCATAAACGAACCGGCTGCGAGTAACTGCAATAAAACACCAGTCACAATCGGCAATGTGCGTTTTTGACGCAGGCCAATCCAGGCAACGCCAACGCCTTCCAAGGCCCAAACTGTCGCTGTGGTAGCAGCCGAGAACGCCAGCGGCACTGCCAGCGTTGCGAAACCTAGAGCCAGTGCTCCGTATGCCTCTGCCAGCAAACGATCGTTTTTACGACGATGCAGAAAATACACCAGTCCACCGTAAATCATTGACACTACAAGGGCACTAAACGCCAGCCCTAAACGATTGTCTTCCAGCAATCTGGCTTGCAGCGGAAATGCCAATAAAGGCGTACCAAATACCAGTGTTCCATCGACCCAGGGTTTGCGATATTCGGTTTGCTTGATGACATACATCAAGCCAATCACGATATAGAACAAGAAGAACAAAATCAGGAACGGCTCAACGGTATTGAATAATTCAGGCCGGTAATATTTTATGCCCCAAGCGGCACCGACGCCGAAGGTGAATACAAAACCCATCAAGTTCAATACCCGCCAGGATTTTTTCCAGGCAATGGCAAAGACGGCGGCATTCAAGACTGCGTAATAACTAAACAAGGCGATGTGATTGCCACTACCAGTAGAAATTAATACTGGCGCCAAATAGCCACCTAAAAATCCTAACACGGCAATCCACATGGAGTTTTGCAGTACCGCCAGCAATGCAGCACCGGCAACTAGCACCACAATCAAGCCAAAACTTAGCTCGGCCGGTAATAAATTAAAGTATTTATATGCAGCGAAAATTGTCAGCATCAAGGTACCAATCGCACCGCCTTGCAAACTCAAGCCAAAGGCCGGGTTGCGCTCACGCTCACGCCAACCGAACGCCAGAGCCGCAAGCGCTGCGACACTAATCATGATCAAACGATATTCAATCGGGAAGGTGAAATAGCCCTGCACGTAGGCGTAGCGCAATAAGGCCGCAACACCAAAAAAGGTGACGACTACGCCGACTTTGACTGGCACATTGCCTTCGGTAAACCAGCGTTTGATAGTGTCCACCAAGCGCTCATCCCAAGAGGGCTCTCTCGACATGGAGGTAAACGTAACGTCTGGCGTACTTGATTGCGGAGCTCTCGGTTGCGTTTGAATTGGCGGCGGAGTTGATGTGCTTGCAGCGACAGGCGGTGGAGTCGGTTCAGCACTCACAAAAACAGCACGATTAGGGACGTTGGCTTTTTCGGCCATGATTGGTGGCGGTGCTAGCACGGGAGTAATCGGAGCAACAGGTGTTGTTGCTTGGATCGGAGTACCGGGGCTTGGAATATTGCTCGCGGGCTGCGAGGCTTCTGGTTTAACCGGCGATGCGGCTGACATGGGCGGCACTGGCGTCTTAAGTTTTTCACTTAATTGGTCGCGCTCGGCAGCCATTTTCCGGAAGGCATCACGGGCCTGCATTAACTCGGCTTCAAAACCGTCCAATCGCGAGCGCAACTGGCTCATGGATACCAACAACCATCCAATTAAGAATCCTGCCGCACCACCGAACAACCAACGTTCCTGTGATAAAACGGCCCCGATAAATAACGCAATAAAGCCAATTAACCAGTTCATTGAGAACCCAAGATGATTAAGACGGCTTGAGTCTAGCGGTTTGTGAAGACTTTATGAATGCAAAAAGGCCGGTAATGAACCTGCCTTCGTTGAAGTAGCAGCAAAAGATACTAATAGTGTGGCTGAAATAGCCCTGATACCTGGCTGTCAGATTTATTTATCAAAAACCCTAGCGTTTTCGTAGGAGCGCGTTTAGGCGCGATAGGTCTGCGATAGAGCCGGTCGGGCCTAATGGCTCCTACAAAAAACCTAATAGCCTCCGGGCACGCCCTTGTTCGCAACGGCGACTGCGTTATGCGGATGCAGACTTTCAAAATGCGAGGCCTGCACCCAAAAATCCTGAATTCGGGTGTCGGTATTCAAAGCCGATTGCAAACGGCGGGCAGCGTCTTCGCAGAACATCAGGTTTTGACCATTGAGGCGAGCGAAGGCTTGTTCGTCTTCGCGTTTTACAGCGGCTTGCACCGGTGTCTTCAATGCATTTTCGATCGTGTCGATTAATTCAATCAATGGAAATTGCACAAAATCACTCGATAATTTTACTTTTACTTCCGCAATACTGCGCTGACTATGTGGCGTCGCCATTATGCCCTGCTCACTCCCGAGCCAGCTCATGACTTGCTGATAATCCAGATTATTTTCTGGTGAAAAATCTTTGCCAAATTGTTCTTGAATCAACTGGCGTGCAAGTGCTGCCGAACATGGGCAAGTACTCGAATAAGCCGCATCAAGTCCCAACTCCAGTGAAAATTGGTTCTTATCCATGATGCCGGAGATGCGCACGGGATAGGACTTCCAACCGCTATTGTCGGTAACCAAGGCCGGACGCCGCACCATATAATCAAAATGAATACTCAGCTTCGCCTTGTCCGACAAATCGGCATGCGAGTCGAGAAAATCTTTCAGAATATGGCGAATGCTTTGTGGCGTAATCGCTTCCGCCGATAAATGACGGTCCACATGTAAGTACAGGCGCGACATGTGAATGCCTCGCACATCAGGACGTTTAAGGTTAACGAAGGCATTGACGCGTGCGCCGCTGGTAACAACGCGGCCATTGGCATCGGAAACCGAGACCGGCATTTCCATATCGCCCATTCCCACCCATTCAAGTACACCAGCTACCGCCGGTTTTACTTCATTGGCGACATCGGGCATAACGCGCGCTGTGTTTTCATTTGACGAAGGAGCCATAAGAATTCCGCTAGGACTTTGTGTGGATCGAGCATAAATGGGGACGAGTGCAGCTTTCGTCAAGATTACCGACTATTTTATCTGGGAACTGCGACTGCCGCACGCCAGGCTCGCCATAAATGCTTCGGAGCCGATGCTTTAATGAAGCCCTTTCCGGCCATTAAGTGAGTCAACTGCGCCTGATCAAAACGCATTCTGGCGCTACGGAATAGTGATCCTGCAACTTTGTGTTCCAGCTGTGTGTGCAATTCCAACGCCCAGTCTTGTAACAAGCCACTGTTACCCATGTTCGACAACTGCGCTGTATTCACGTTATGCCGCGCCATCAAATGCATGGGGATTCTAGCCTGATCTTCTGACGATAAGCCATGGGGCAAGCGTTGCACTAAACAATGCACGGCGAATATTTCTTTGGCTGTAGCCGTTTTTACATTGAATAGTTTGTCTTCGATTTCAATCAATGCAGTGCTGAAAGGCAATAACAAATCTATCGCCTGTTCAGTAGTACTGGCACGCGTTGAAGTGGTTTCAATAACGCCAAATAAACTCGATGAAAGCGAAGCCCACGGCGCATCCACATTGTTTAAAGCCTGCGTAATAGGATGCCGTGGCTGTGCATTTGCCAGACGTTGAAACTCATCCGCCCACCAGGCAGTTTTAATATCGGTGACATGGGAGTCACTGAGTTCAAACAAAGTATGTTTCAGCTCATGCAGCAATGCACCCCAGATATGGAACTGTGTTTTTTCAGACGTGGGCACAAACACCTCGGCGAACTGCATTTCCGGTTCGCGTGCATACCATTTTAAAACAAAATGTTGAAGTTCTTGAGGGGGTGTATCGGTCATAGGATTGCCGGATAAATTTGAAAAATCGTGGGAGGGCCATAAGGCCCGAATACTTTCAGGATATTCGAGCCTCAAAACTCCTACACAAAACTAAAAAATCGTCACCCCGACGAAAGTCGGGACCCAGAAGCATGGGGTAAAGCAGAGTGTTGATCATACTTCGTGCTTGTTTCTGGATCCCGACTTTCGTCGGGAAGACGGTTTGGAAGTTTGTCGCCAATATTCCCGGGTCGGTGGAGCGTTACCCAGGCTACGTGCATGCCTTCCTCAAACCCACATATTCAAGCAACCTGAGAGTATTCGGGCCTTATGGCCCTCCCACATTATTTAGTAGTTCTCACAAAATCAAATTCGTAAAACTGCTGGTTGCAACAAATCCAGCGGCATATTACACATCACGTCGGCCTGCCAGTTTTTTGGATCATCATGCGCTTCGCGATAACCCCATAAGGCGGCCACCGATTTCATACCCGCGTGTTTCGCTGCCAGCACATCGCGCTCATCATCGCCCACATAAATACAATCACCGGCCTGAACGGCAAGCAATTCGCAGGCATGAAATAGTTGATCGGGATCGGGTTTTTTACGTGGCAAAGTATCGCCGCCAATCAATACCGCGGTGCGTTCGGTCCACCCCATACTTTGCACAACTTCTTTCGCAAGATAATACGGTTTATTGGTGACGATGCCCCAACGCGAGCCACTCGCTTCAACATTACTCAATACTTTGTCGATATTGGCAAATGGTGTGCTGTGCTGCGCAACGGCCTGCTGGTAACAATCCAGAAATGGCTGTAAATATGTCAGGCGTTGCTGTTCACTCAATTCAGGAAAAGCCACCGCAAGCATGGCGCGCGCGCCTTTGGAAACCACCGGGCGAAGCTCGACCAGACTTAGTGCCGACCTTCCGGTTTGTCGCACAATCACATTCATGGCATTCAATAAATCTACTGCGCTATCGACCAAGGTGCCATCCAGATCGAACAGAATGACCGGCGCCATTTGAATTTCCTTCATGGCTGTAATCATGTTTTTTGGACAGTCATCAAATAATTAATATCAGTCCGATCATTTACCCAGGCCTTTCCGCTTAAAGGGTTATAGGCTAAACCGCTGATATCAATTACATTGAAGCCTTCCGCGCGGCACCACGTCGCCAGTTCCGATGGCTTGATGAATTTTTGATATTCGTGAGTGCCTTTGGGCAATAAATTGGCCAGATACTCGGCTCCTACAATGGCAAGCGCAAAAGCGGCTGGCGTGCGATTCAAGGTGGAAATAAAACACTTCCCACCGGGCTTCAGTAATTTTTCGCAGGCACGAAGGATTGACGAAGGATCAGGCACATGCTCGAGCATTTCCATGCAGGTAATGGCATCGAATTGCCCGGCCATTTCTTCTGCCAGTGACTCAACCGATTGCAAGCGGTAATCCACTTTTACATTCGACTCGTACAAATGCAGCTTGGCAATTTCGATTAGTTCTTCTGCAAGGTCGAGTGCAACAACCTCGGCGCCTTCACGGGCGAGCGCTTCACTGAGCAAACCGCCGCCGCAGCCGACATCGAGAATTTTCTTGCCGGGCAGCGGAAATTGTTTCGCCACATAATTCAAACGCGCCGGGTTTAAATGATGCAAAGGTTTTTGCGGACCGTTTTCATCCCACCAGCGATTCGCCAGGGCGGCAAATTTATCGATCTCGGCACGACTTACATTTTCGCTGCTCATTTTAAACCCTTCAAATAAATATTTTCGTAGGAGCGCCTTCAGGCGCGACCGGCTCTTTCGCAGGCCTGTCGCGCCTAAAGGCGCTCCTACG
>JAYSXB010000295.1:0-18545 GCA_043717775.1 Arenimonas sp. | reverse complement strand
CCGTCGCACAGGTAATCGTGTTCGGCGTCAATTGCGCATCGTTCACCGTCACCGTCGTCAAGTTCACATTGCCGGTGTTGGTCAGCGTGACCGTGTAGGTCAAGGTATCGCCCTGACTGATCACCCCGTTGCCATCGGCATCGGTGGTCAGACTCGCCGCACTCTTCACTAGCGTTTGCGCAGGCGCTGGCACGAATGTATTCGTGTATGTACAGGCTATTGCAGTGTCGGCTGGATCAATCGTGAGACCATTCGCCAGATTGGTATCCACTGCACCAGTGCAGGCTAATGTCGAGGAATAATTGGCTGGGAGTCCGGTTGTGAAGGACTCGGCGCCCAGTGTGCCGGTATCGCCGGCAAACACAGTGACCGAAGCGCCGGTAGTCGTATTATTTCCGGTAGAGATTGAATTTAGTACCGACGTATTGTTGGTAAATCCAGTCGTCGCAGGAATCGAAACCGCGTTACCGGAAATCGCATTTACCCACGTTTTCGCCAACGTCAAGGTCGCACTGCGACGGGCATTGGTATAGGTACACACCGTCGGCGTGGCACTATTAGTAATGGTAACGCTACGCGCTACCGTGCCGCTCGCCAATGGCGAACCGCCGGTACATTGCAGGGTCGTGTTGTAGTTAGTCGCGACTGCGCCACCGCCAAAGGTTTCCGCAGGCAGCGTCACCACATCGCCCGCAAACACATTGACCGTGGTGCCGTTCAGGCCCGTGGCCGGTGCGGTCGCACTGAAGGTCGAATTATTGGTGCCGCCGGTCGTGGTCACACTGGCGGTATGACCTGCAACCGCATTGCTCCATGCCTTCACTACTTGCAAGGTTTGTACGATGCGCGTGTTGGTGTAGGTGCAGTTCACGCTGCTGTCGGACGGCATTGTGATAGTACGGCTCAAGCCAGCACCGGTAACGGTGACGACTGATGCATCGCTCGCTTTTACGCAAGACAAAGTCGTGGTGTAGTTTGCGGCATTCGCTGGCGTGCCAAATACTTCGGCCAACGTGATCGTTGCACTTGCGGCTGCATTAGCGCCCGCTGCGGTGGTGGTTGAAGGCGCTGTCGAGCTACCGGCTGTGGCTGCATTACCGCCTGCGATTGTGAGGCTTACCGCTTCGCCTGCGACCGCATTAACCCAAGTCTTGGTCAAATTAACGCGTAGTGGCGTTACCGTATCGGTATCAGCAGCACTATTACATGGCGGATTCGCCACATTACATGTCGGGTCAGTAACCCCGGAAGGCGGTGTAATTGTTGCAGTATTGGTAACGGATGTCTGTGCAAATGCCAGGTTCGCGGAAAGTGCGAATAAAGCGGTACATGCTAAAAATTTAAGCTGGCGAATAAGCATCTTGCTGACATCCAATTGTCGATTATTTTTTGCTGCTAATGATGGGTGATTCATTTAATTGGCTCCCATGCAAGCAGCTACATCTAGCACTTGAAACATAAGCGAGTTCGCACAAGAAGATATTCTTCGTGTGTTTAATGGGTTTTGATTGACAGCGTTATTCTGCATCCCCGGCATCGCTTGTTTCCCCTGAATACTTGCGTTACTTGAAGCAATGAAAATTTTTATTGATTTTGGTAGCGGTTTTTAAATGAAATACTTAAAAGCTTACACCCACAGTTAATCGATATTGTAGTGTTCTGTGAGGCATTCGACAGCTTGCGATGTTCCGTATTGACAATTTTTGACAGAGCGCAGCTGATTTGAAGGCAAATTCACGCATAAATGTGAACTGGTTCACAAAAAAGCCCCGGCTGTGCCGGGGCTTTGCATTGCTTAGACCAAAGAACGATCTTAAAAAGTAATCGACCAGCTATTGATGTAACCCACGTCGCCAGCTGCATTATCGTTTACACGCAGTTTCCAGGTGCCGTTCAATGCTTCGGTCGATAAGTTCACGGTGTAAGTGCCGACTAAATTATCTGCACTGCCACCTGCACGGTTGCTAACGTTATACAAACTACCATCGGGGGCAACCAAATCCACTTTCAAGTCACCACGGTAAGTGTGAACAATATTGACCGAAAGCGAGGCATTGCTGGGTGCATTACCGGTGCGAGCTGACACGGCGATAGGGCTATCGACGGTAGCATTGTCATTAATGGTGTAGTCGGCCGTATTGCTATAGGTTTGCGTAGTACCACCACCCCCACCGCCCGCTGCATCAACCGCTGCTTTGGCATTGATGATGCCTGCACCGCAGCCGCCAGTACATGCACCGGCAAGTGCATAAGCCGTACTCTTCAAGAGTGCTTCCACTTCGGCAGGTGTGTACAAGGCCAGGCCTAAAGCCAAACGACGGCTTTGAACCAGGGCCACCGTGCCGGCTACATGGGGCGAAGCCATCGAAGTGCCGCTGTAATCGACATAAGTTTCGCCGGCTGGAACTGTAGTACCCGCATTCATTGTTGAACGTATCGTGGAGCCGGGGCCTGAGACATCAATCTTCGCGCCATAATTCGAGAAGCTCGAACGTGCGCTGCTGGCGGTTACTGAAGCAACTGCAATCACATTATCGCAACTTGCAGGATTGAAGTTGGCGACATCGGCATTGCTATTGCCAGCTGCAACTACAACAGTCGTGCCGCGACTCACTGCACCATTAATAGCGGCTTGTGAAGTGGCGCTACATGTTCCGCCGCCACCAAGAGACATGTTGATCACATCGGCTGATTGAGCCGCCGTCAACGTCGGCACGCCAGCAACCGTACCACCTGACGACCAAGTAATTGCATCGGCGATATCAGAAGTGGTGCCGCCGCATTTTGCCAAAGCACGTACAGGTAAAATTTTTGCATTGAATGCAGTACCTGCTACACCTTGTGCATTATTTGTAATGGCAGCGACCGTGCCTGCGACATGTGTACCATGAAAGCTTGAATTGCGCGCTGTTGTTTGACCACACTCGCCAGCCGCAAACCAATCACCTTGATCGGCCGGATTGGAATCACGTGCATTACCATCACGAGGATCGATACCACCACCGCCAGTGACAAAATCGTAACCATAACTGAGCACGTTGGCATTCAAATCACTATGAGTAGTAATGCCGGTATCAATGATGGCAACAATAATGCCCGAGCCAGTGGCAACGTCCCAAGCTTGATTGGCTCGTATGCCTGCGTCGGCATCCTGGTAGCCCCATTGCACGCTGTACAAGGAGTCGTTAGGCGTGAGGGTTGGCTGCAAAATAGCATCGATTTCGACATACTCGACATTCGGATTCGCGGCAATTTGACGCATCAAGGTTGCTGCACCATCGCGATCAAGTTTTTGCGACGAAGCAATCACGTCTGCGCCCAGCGACATTCTGCGAACATGGCCAACAGATAGCGGCTTGGCTGCAATTGATTTAAAGCCCTGCTGCAAACGTGCTGATTGTATTAATTGATTTGCCCGCACGGACGCATCGTTCAATGCTCTTTGCAAAGTGACGGCATTTTTTGCTTCTGGTGTGCCTGCACGATATTTGACAATGAAACGATCGAATTGGGTGTCGGTTCCAAGCGCGCCCAAGTTTACCTTGGGTGTCGCATTTTGCCCTGCTGCCATAATGGCCGGCGAGGCAATTGCCAGGATAGTGGCCAATGCGAGTGTATTGCGACGAATCGATTGTAAAGTTTTAATAGTCACGTATTTGTATCCCCGAAAAAGTTGAAAGACATCCGCTCACGCGGCATGGTTTATTTCTACAACTTGCTTCCGGCTTCCCCCACACCCCCGAACACTCGACTGCCAAATTAAAAACGGTAGTCATGGTGTGAGCTATCGTTGCCCGGACGGCACTCTGATTTGAACTACATCACACAAATCAGGTGCGCATGGAACCTAGCTTGCACTGACGCATCAGTGCAAGATGCGCTGCAACAGAATTTTCATATGTATTATTTTTAGCGCTTTTGTTTAATTTTTTTTACATAAAGTGCTATTCAATCTAAAAAATTATTGAATATAACAATAGCTAATGCTTATATAGCGCCTTGATGTTTATGAACGCGCGAAAAATTTTTGTTGCTTTTGCTAATTTTCCAAATAATTCTGATCTCACGTACAAACGTTTTTAATTTCAGACAGCTTCTTGTTAGCACGGCAAATGGATGACTTGGATTTGATATGTCAATTCATTGAGGTCCAGAAATTTTCGAATGGCGTTTGTATGAGCGTCCTTTAGGCCCGATAAATCTGACGCGGTCTATCGCGCCTAAAGGCGCTCCTACGAAGCCACTACAAATCGTGATAATAAAATTCATAAAAAAACCCCGGCCTTAGCCGGGGTTTCAGTGTCAGGTTATTGCGTTGGATTAGAACGTGATTGACCAGCTGTCAATCTTGCCAGTGTCGCCTGCCGCATTGTCGTTGACGCGCAACTTCCAGGTGCCGTTCAAGGCTTCAGTTGAAGTGTTGAGCGTCACTGTCTTGTTGATGTTGTCGGTGCCAGCGCCAGTGCGGTTATGGATGTTATACAAGCTGCCATCCGGAGCCACTAAATCGACTTTCAAATCACCTTGATAAGTATGGACAATGGCGACCGTTACCGATGTTGTCGTTGGTGCATTGCCGGTACGACCCGACACGGTAATTGGACTATCTACTGTGGCATTGTCGGCAATAGCGAAGTCAGCAGTGTTGGTATAGGTTTGCGTACCACCACCGCCGGTGGTGTAACTACCGGTCAAACTAGCACCGGAGAACGCCGCGTAAGCTTTCAGACGAACGTAGTAAGTACCCGCTTGTGCAGTGGCAATGGTGCAAGTTTCTGCATTACCCGAAGCATATGGACGGCAGTCATACACGGTATCGGTAGGAGCACTACCAAACTTTACGTACATGTCTAAATCACCGGTACCACCCGATGTCACAAACTTCAGACCGCTTGCACCGGCAGGAACCACCATGGTGTAGTTCAAGGAAGCGCCTGTAGCTGCCGAAAGACCTGTTACAGCAACGCCATTACTCAACACAGTGCCACCTGAAGTAGCAACCGTCACCGACTTGGTCACTGTATTGGTCAAACCACCGTTATCAGTCACTGTCAGACTCACGTTGTAAGTACCAGCAGCCGAATAAGTTTTGCTTGGATTGGTGGCGGTCGATGTGGTGCTGTCACCAAAATTCCAACTACGCGATGCAATGCTGCCATCGCTGTCGGACGAGCTGTCGGTGAATGTTGCCGTCAAACCACTGGTGCTGGAGCTGAAGTTAGCCGTTGGTGCGACATTGGCGGCGCCACCACCGGCTGCATCCACGGCGGCTTTGGCATTCAAAATACCGGCACCGATAGGCTGCGATGGCGTTGATGGGAATGCGCGCGAAGAGCTCCTCAACAATGCTTCCATTTCTGCTGGTGTATAAGCGGCAAGGCTTAGGGCGGCGCGACGTGCTTGCACGAGCGCAACAACACCCGCTACGTGCGGCGTTGCCATCGAAGTACCACTGTAATTGACATACGTCTCAGCACCCGGAGCTTTGGTACCAGCATTCATGGTGGAGTAAATGGTTGAGCCAGGAGCAGCGATATCAACACCGGCGCCATAGTTTGAGAAGCTTGAACGTGCGCCCGTGCTGGTGATCGAACCCACTGCAACCACATTGGCGCAGTTGGCTGGCGATGAGCCCGACACATTGGCATTGCCATTGCCTGCTGCAATCGCAAGCGTGGTGCCGTTAGCTACCGCAGTATTAATCGCTGCTTGCGAAGTCGCACCGCAAGCACCGGAACCACCCAGGCTAAGATTGATTACATCGGCAGGATTAGCATTGGCGGGAATACCCGCGACGGTACCGCCAGAAGCCCAGATCATGGCATCGGCAATATCCGAGTCGTAACCACCGCAAGTGCCCAATACCCGCACCGGCACAATTTTCGCGTTGAATGCAGTACCTGCAACACCGACGCTATTGTTGGTGAGAGCAGCCACGGTGCCGGCCACATGGGTTCCGTGCCAGCTTGAATTTGAAGCCGGTGAGCCGGAATAGCAGGAACCGGCTGTGGTCCAATCACCCGGATCAGCCGGATTGGAATCACGACCATCACCATCATTGGAAACGGTGGTGTCAATAATGAAATCGTAGCCAGGCAGAATATTGGCATTCAAATCGCTGTGGCTGGTAATACCGGTGTCGAGAATGGCAATAACCGAACCCGCACCGCTGGTGATGTCCCAAGCTTCATTGGCTTTAATGCCGCCATTGCCGCCTTGATAGCCCCATTGCTGGCTGTAGCCGGGATCATTAGGGGTGAGAGAAATATGATTGAGTCTATCGACTTCCACATATTCAACATTCGGATTTTTAGCGATTTGACGCATCAAAATAGTCGCACTGGCGCGATCGAGTTTTTGCGAAGCCGAAATAACATCGGCACCCAGCGACATGCGGCGAAAATGGGCAATGGCCAAAGGTTTGAACGATTTAGTTTGTACGCCACTTTGCAAACGTGCCGACTGGATAAGTTGATTGGCCTGGACCGAGTCGTCCTTCAATGTTTTTTGCAAATTGGTAACGCTGGCAGCTTCTGGCGTGCCTTGACGATATTTGACGATGAAGCGGTCAAATTGTATGTCTGATTGCAGAGCGCCTAATAAAACGCGTGGTGCCGGTTGTGTATTGCCGGCTGCCATCACGGCAGAAGTACTTAACGCAAGCGCCGTTGCAATTACCAGTGCATTACGGCGAAGCGAATGTATATTTTTAATAATCACGTATTTGTACCCCGAAAAAGTTGAAAGACATCCGCTCACGCGGGATTTATTTCTTGCCCACAACATTCCGACCCCCGCCCCCAAAACACACACTCTCGTTAGTAAAACCTGTTGTATCAATCAAGAGAGGTGGTAGAGCTTTCGTGCCCGAACGACGCCAATTACCTGATTTGTAACACCATGTAACGTTGCGTGCATGGAACCTAACGTGACGTAGTTCACAGGTCACGCTGCATCGCAGCATAATTGTCACAATACTTATTTCGTTGATTTTTTTTTACGATTTGATAACTCGTGAAGTCATAATCGCAACATTCAAAGACGAATTACCGAGATGTAAAATTTTTGTTTTCGTTGAATGCGCAGAATTTTTTTATTTAAAAAAGCGATTGATTTTTCACGATTACATTGGTCGCCTGTCTTGAATTATTTGACTTAGGAAGACTCTGATCTATTGTCGTTAATCAGAGCTTCCTGAATAACCCCATGGTCGGCAAAGCCTATCGGGTAATGACGTGATTCGGATTATTTAACCAACTAGCTATGGCCATAAATAAAAACAAGACTACACAGCTCAACCGCGTCGCAGATTTATCGCGCCTTAAGGACGCTCCTACGGTTTATCTTCGTGGCCTTTGTGATTTCTTCATGAACTTGGTGTTTTCTTTTTTTGATTTTCGGATTCATCAGCAAATTATAGATAATTCAACAAATGGATTTATAAATATAATCGTAGGAGCGCTCACGAGCGCGACAGGTCTGCGACGCAAATAAATAGTTTGTTATCTACGCTCACGTCACCATGACGTTTTATTTTACTGACATCGTAGATTTAAGGTCTATCGCACTTCTACGCAGGGTGTTGGCTTAGGGATGTCATGTCATAAGATTATTTGTTGATTCGTGATTTCTTTGTGGGCTTCGTGTTTTTTTGATTTTAGGATTGTTTCTGGTTTGCCGATCATGGGATTGTTCAAAAGACTGGCTATATTTTTAATCGAACATAAAAAAACCCCGGCCAAGGCCGGGGTTTAAGTACCGCATTATCTATGTCGTATTAGAACGTAACTGACCATGAGTTCAGCGTGCCGACATCGCCAGCAGCATTATCATTTACTTGCATTTTCCAAGTGCCGTTTAGGGCTTCGGTTGAAAGATTCAAGGTAACGGTTTTAATCACATTGTCGGTGCCAGCACCGGTGCGATTGTGGATGTTGTACAAACTGCCATCGGGAGCCACTAAATCTACCTTCAAGTCACCTTGATAAGTATGCGTAATGTTGACCGATACCGAAGCCGTTGTTGGAGCGTTACCAGTACGACCACTTACAGTTGTGGACGAACTGACGGTGGTGTTATCACCGATAGCAACAGCGGTTGTGTTGTTATAGGTTTGCGTTGTACCGCCACCACCACCGGTGGTGTAGCTTCCGGTCAGGCTTGCACCCGAGAATGCAGCATAGGCTTTCAGGCGAACGTAGTAGGTGCCCGCTTGTGCAGTGGCAATCGTGCAGGTTTCGGCATTACCCGAAGCATACGGACGGCAGTCATATACGGTGTCGGTAGGAGCACTACCAAACTTGACGTACATGTCTAAATCACCAGTACCACCGGAAGTCACAAACTTCAAACCAGTTGCGCCAGCTGGCACTACCAATGTGTAATTCACTTCGCCACCGGTTGCAGCGGAGATACCGGTTTTAGCAACGCCATTGGTCAGAGGACCGCCAGTCGTGCCGCCGCCGCCAGTGCCAGCGCAGCTTACGCCGACAGTAGTGAACGCAGCAGTGACATCAGCTTTTGTATAACCAAGATCAGTAGCCGCAGTTTCTACGCCACATGCAGCGGTGTTGTAGTTACTACTGGCTGTCCAATACAGGTCGTTTGCACGAGCAAAGGCTTTAAATGCTTTGGGTGTATCCCAACCGGCCGTTGTCGCCAATTTGTAGAAGGCTTTGTTGTAAACACCGGAGGAAAGATGCACGTCCAAACCGCTGGTGAAGTTGGCTGCGTTATCAATTGAACGACCATCTTGGGTTGGGTTAGCCATATAACGCAATGCGCCCGTGGCTTTGTAAATTTCTGGGCCAACCAAGAAGTCGTTAGTACCTTTCCAGAAATATTCAGTGGCTTCGCCACCCATGTCGGAGAAAGCTTCGTTGATACCGCCCGATTGTCCGGAATAAGTCAGGTTGGAATTTTGTTCGGTAAAGCCGTGCGAAACTTCGTGGCCTGCAACGTCAACGCTGACTAATGGATAGAACGTACTAGCACCATCACCAAATGACATTTGCGAGCCGTCCCAGAATGCATTTTCATAGCTGGTGCTGTAGTGCGTGCGCATAATTAACTGGAAGGTCAAAGCCGGGCGACCAACATAAGCACGATACATATTTTGAATTACGCTGCCAAAATAATGCGCATCATTGATCGGAGCGAACGCTCCATTGATAGCTTTGGTGGTGTTGCGTGGGCAGGTGTATGAAAAAGCTGTCGAACCCGTGGTGCCGCCGTTGAGATTCACCGATTTCACATCGGCATTATTCATGGTGCAAGTGGTGCCTGATTGAGTGACATCCAGAAAACCAAATTTGCCGCCCGAACCCCATTCGTATTGACCGGTTTTGCTATTGCCGCCAGGGCCAGTACCTACCGCTGCATGAGCTAAGGCATCCCATTGCTTCAACACTCGGCCAGTTTGCGCATCAATAATCATCATTGGACGCGTTGGAGCACCGCCGCCTGGAATATCAGCATTGAATGAAACCACATAAGCCATACGCGCTTTGTTGTCGTCGCCGACGAAAATCATTTGGCGAGTCGATTCGTTTTCAATTTTCATTGAAGCAAGACGATTGCCTAATGCTTTTTGTTTTGCGAAAGCCGTTGCCGCCGATTTTGCCATCATGGTACGGCCAGCTGTTCTGTCTAAATCAGCGCCGATACCGCCCACTGCATTACCAAACAAATTGCGGGTTGCACCAGACTTGGTTTCGCTAACAATGACTTGTTCGCCCCAGACTGGCACACCACGGAATGTTTGTTGATAACGATAATGACGGGTGCCGTCGCTATCGGTTTTGCTGGTCAGCACTTCGAGTTTTGTGTTGGCATCCAAACCGAGTAATTCAGCGTGACGTTCTTTCGCTATTTTAGCGACGCCACCGGCTTTAGCACTGGCAGTTTGGTATTGCGTATTGAGCTGTGCGACGTTTTGTTTTTGCAGATCTACGCGTGTGGCGGCATTGGCAGATACAGCAGCGAATGCAAGTAGCAGTGGCGAAAGAGCGATAACGCTCGTCGCACGATGGCGGTTGGATTTCATGTTGCGATGTCCCCGGAATATAGAAGTAAAAAAACCGCTTGCGCGGAAATGTTTTTATCTAAACTACGCCCGGACCCCCCCACCCCCCGATACACAAATTTCAGCAGGAAGAACAGGTCCACTGAGAATTTGGCATGAGCTTTCGCGCCCGGACGATGTGATGCAAATCACAAATACATCACACAGAACAGAACCTAACGTGACCCAGTTCACAGGTCACGCTGCAACGCAACAAAACAGAAATGTCTTCACATTCGTTGAATTTACTTGACGCAAAATCCCAAACGTATCGTGTAGCTCAACAATTCACTTGCTGCCGAAGGTCTTGAAAGCTTTGGGTTTACGCGATTGCGCAAATGCGCCCAGAAGAATCAATAAAGGACCGCCGTAATAAGAAACCCGGCAGTACCAAGGCAGTGCTTTGAATAAATCATCAAGCGCGGTCAATGGACTGGCTTGCGCTACAACAAGCACATCGCCAAGTTGGCTATGGGCAAATTGACTGGCCCCTTCTTGCCAGCCCAGCATATTTAAAATGCCGAAACCGGCACTGACATAGGACCAGGCAATGAAACTAAACGTCGATGCACGCTCACGAACAATGGCGCCCACTTCCGGCGCACTGGCAAGGCCGCCCCAGAAATACAGGCTGTAAGCCAGCATTACAAAACCAAGTACAAGACATAAAGGTACCCAGAGCTTTTTCATTGCATTCCCCCTCGACTGTGGCGGCTTTATAACATACCGGTTTCAAGCCGTGCAGCATCGGACATCATGCTTTGGTTCCAAGGCGGGTCAAATACCAAATCGACATCGGCTTCGGACACCGTTGGCACCCGCTCTACTTTAGTGCGGACATCTTCGACCAGAATGTCGCCCATGCCGCAAGCTGGAGCAGTGAGCGTCATTTTGATATTTACTTTTCGCGAGCCATCTTCCAAGCGCTCGATGTCGCAATCGTAAACAAGACCAAGCTCGACCACATTGATCGGAATTTCCGGATCAAAACAGGTGCGCAATTGTTTCCATACCAATACTTCAACCGCATCGTCGTCGGCGTCATCTTCTAACTGCAATGCAATCGGAGGATCTTTACCAAGAGCATCAGCATCTTCACCGGCAATGCGAAATAAATTGCCTTCGACAAACACGGTAAATGAACCGCCGAGTGCCTGCGTTATATAGCCCACACTGCCCGCCGGTAATGTGACTTTTTCACCTTGTGGCACGAGCACCGCCGCACAGTCGCGTTCAAATTTTACTGGCTCACTGGTTCTGGAATAACTCACGGGCTTCCTATCGGAATACTTGAAGATCGGCTATTTTAACGCTTGTTGAAGTTAGGACGCTGTTTTGTCAGAAAAATCTCGCAAGTCATGGCTGTGGCCCAGCCTAGCCTGGTGTTTAGGCATTCTCGGCATGATTGGTATATGGCTAAGTATCAGCGTCTGGCTTGATTCAGCCTGCTTATGGATGACCGTCTTTGCGACTTTAGACCTCAGCTTGATGCTTCGTCTTACCGGGGTTAGCGCAGGCTGGACACGCTTTGTTGGCATTTTGGTCGGAACAACTATTACGGTACTTGCAAGCCTGTGGCTCATTGCCGCCAACGCCTTCGGACTCGTTATGGGGCTATGGCCACTCGAAGCTGCGCAACAAATCGGTCCGGTATTAGTCCAGGAATTTAGTCGATTGCGCTCGCATCAAACTGACTGGCTTTGGATTGTGATATCCGCTATCACTATGGTTTCCCTCAACATCAACAAACCCCGCAGAAATAGCTATTCCTCATGAAGACTGCGAGGCTTGGAAATGCGGACAATACAAAGTAGTCAGCAAACATTAGGCATCTTAAATATCGGCTAAACTCTGACTATCAAACCCAAAAGCAGACTTGCCATGTTTTCATTTCGCCGCTCGACAATACTATTGTTTTTGTTTGCTTTTTCGGGTGTCTCCGGATTAATTTACCAATCCATCTGGACTCATTATCTCGGCCTTACGCTTGGGCACGCCGCGTATGCTCAGACTTTGGTGCTTGCCATTTTTATGGGCTCGATGGCCGTCGGTGCCTGGCTTGCAAGCAGGAAGAGCAGTCAGTGGAAGAACCCGATAGCTGCGTATGCCGTCATCGAAGGAGTCATTGGTTTATTCGGCATTTGTTTTCATAGCATTTTCATTGCCTATTCAAGCATCAGCCAAGACACGATATTGCCCGAACTATCCCAGAACACAGCTCACGTATATCAATGGATAACAGGAGCTTTACTGATTTTTCCTCAATGCCTGCTTCTGGGAATGACATTCCCTTTGCTAAGCGCCGGCTTCATTCGGGCAAACCAGGCAAAAGACGGGCAGGCATTGGGTGGCCTATATTTCAGCAATAGTTTCGGTGCTGCCATTGGCGCATTATTGGCAACCTTCTTCTTGTTGCCCAAGATTGGAATGCCCGGTGCAATGACCGTAGCGGGCTTGTTAAACATTCTTGTGGCAATAGGCGCATGGCTATTGTCACGAAAGCCAAACGCATCCAGCTCAATTCCAGAAAGCGATCCCGTTGCTAACACCCCACAAAAAAGTGGAGAGTCTGTCGGTAACTTCGGTACCATTATTTGTATTGCTGCGGGCATTACCGGTGCCAGCTCTTTTGCTTACGAAATTATTTGGGTGCGACTGCTCAATCAGGCTCTGGGTACAACATTGCACTCGTTCGAGCTGATGTTGGCAGCGTTTATTCTGGGCCTGGCTTTCGGCGGACTCTGGATTTCCCGTAACAGTGACCGTATCGGAGATGCCATACGTTATGCAGGTATTGCCCAAGTCGGCATGGGCATTGCCGCATTACTGTCGGCATTGGTTTTCGCCAATTCGTTCGTGTGGGTGGGCTGGCTGACCAATTCTTTAACGCATGATTCGCAGGGTTACGCCTTATACAATTTCGGTAGCGCAGTAATTGCCTTATTGGTCATGTTCCCCGCGGCATTTTTTGCCGGCACGACATTGCCTCTGTTCACGATGGCGCTGTTGCGCAAGGGCCACGGAGAAGCCGCTATTGGCAGAATTTATGCTGCTAACACAACGGGTGCAATTGTTGGCGTATTAATCACCGTGCACGTGCTTGTGCCTGCCATAGGACTTAATCTGTCCTTGATACTGGCTGCCACGGCGGATTTAGTTTTAGGTCTTTTTCTATTGCGCTTTGTATGGGTAGGGCCGGCCGGACGATTGCCTGCCATTTGCGGTATTGCTGGCTTGGCAGTGCTTGTCATTGCCATGCAATTTGGTAAACCGGACCCTATCGCACAAGCTTCGGGTATTTTCCGCACAGGCAAAATGCTTGATCGCGACGATGTAAAAGTGGCCTATCTTGAAGATGGCAAGACTTCAACTGTCAGCGTTATCCATTTTGTAAAAGAAGGCGCAGCCTCGATTATTACGAATGGCAAACCTGACGCAAGCATGACGCTTACCCTTCAGCAAGCCCCCATTCCCGACGAGATCACCATGATCATGCTGGCTTCATTGCCAATTGCCACGCACCCCGAACCTCGGACGGTAGGTGTCATTGGATGGGGTTCGGGATTAACTGCACACACGCTGTTGGGCAGCAGTGAAATCACACGCGTGGATAATGTCGAAATCGAATCTGCCATGTACACCGGTGCGAAACTTTTTGGTGACCGAGTTGTACGCGCCTACACGGACCCAAGATCACATTTGATTATCGAAGACGCCCGCACTTATTTTGCTACCGGCGGAAAAAAATACGACATCATCATTTCGGAACCTTCCAACCCATGGGTTAGTGGAGTGGCCAGTTTGTTTACGGACGAATTTTATCAATTCCTGGGGAATCACCTACAAGAAAGAGGCGTTCTTGCGCAATGGATTCAATCCTATGAATTGAGTGACGAACTATTAGCCAAAATGGTGGCTGCTTTACAAAAGACCTTTCCGTACGTGGAGGTTTACCTAACCAATGATTTTGATTTAGTCTTTGTTGCATCGAAATCGCCAATTCCTACCGTTGATTATTCAAAACTGCAATCTGCCGAATTCCAGCAAGAGCTACCTCGGGTTGGCCTGAATAATCTGGCTGCATTCCAGGTGCGCCATATCGGTGGCGAAAAAGTACTGGCTAATTTTGTTAAGGTCGCAGGTGCTGATGGCAATTCCGACTACCATCCCACCTTGTCACTGGAGGCACCGCGCAGCCGGTTCATGAGCGACACCGCGACCTTTCTTCACATACTCACCGACAACGGTTTGCCTTTGCTCGACATGCTTGACGAACACCGGTCAGTAAGCTGCAGCGTATATCTCAAGCCCTCGAATATTTCCAGATTCCAACGCAGACATACGCTTGCATGCGAGATAGTGAAAAATTTCAATAATAAAACATTCCGTATGGCCAACCTTGAAAATGCCAGACCGGACATTGCAAAAATAATTGATCTCACCTTGCAAAATTCTACGAGCACTATTTCGGACGGCAAACTTCTCGAATGGAGTGGCGGCCTGTCTGAACTTGCAAGACTTAGTATTGGAGCATTACCGGCCAGTGACTTGGGCAATGTGTGGCTAGATCCTGCCTGGCTGCAGGGCGAGCAATCGCCCTTGGTATCCGACATCATGCATGCCTACCAGGCAACCGCCCAACGAGATCCGGTTCGTATGAAGGAATTTGCCTTGAAAGTATTAGCATCCCCCAACCCCCAGCTTGCCGACACACTGCGCGAACAAATGGTGGTTATTGCTATGCTGGGTGCCGCTTCACAAAAACAATACCAGTCTGTTCGTGACATCGACAATCAATATGGAAGCAAGATCAAGCCAACCGAAGATATGACAATCGTTCGTACTTATTTGCTGGCATGGTCAGACCGGTAACAGCCGTCAGGTTTCAATTAACACGATCAACTTATAACTAACTAAGAGCCCGCCTCATCCGAGGCGGGCTCAAATATCAATGCCCGCCATCAATCGCTTTCAATTCCGAAATTAATTCCGCAATGGCAGCGGCGCCATCGCCGTACAACATGCGGGTATTGTCTTGATAGAACAAGGCGTTTTCGATACCGGCAAAACCGGTGCCTTTGCCGCGCTTGATGACAATAGTATTTTTCGACAAAGACACATCCAGAATAGGCATGCCGTAAATAGGTGAGGCCGGATCGGTTTTTGCGACTGGATTCACCACATCGTTTGCACCAATCACCAAACTGACGTCGGTATTCGGGAACTCAGGATTGATATCGTCCATATCGGCAATTAAGTCATACGGAACACCGGCTTCTGCCAGCAAGACATTCATATGACCGGGCATGCGGCCAGCAACGGGATGAATGGCAAACTTTACTTTGACGCCGCGTTTTATTAATTGCTGGGTGAGTTCCCAGACTTTGTGTTGTGCCTGTGCGACGGCCAAACCATAACCGGGCACGATCACCACGCGTTCGGCGTAAGCCATCATGGCGGCAACGTCGCCGGCTTCAATCGGTTTTTGCGCGCCATCGATCGCCTGCTGCTCACCACTAGCGCCGAAATTACTGAACAGCACGCCACTGATCGGCCGGTTCATCGCTTTGGCCATCAGCTGCGTCAACATGGTACCGGCCGCACCGACCACCATGCCGGCAATAATCAGCGCTTCAATGCCGAGCACATAACCCTCAAAGGCAACAGCCAAACCGGTGAGTGCGTTATAAAGCGAAATCACCACCGGCATATCGGCGCCGCCAATGGGGAGTGTCATCAACACACCAAACACTAGTGCGGCGACGAAGAAGCCGACAATGATCGGTTGCTGCATAAAAAATATAACGCCGATACCCAACAATACTGACGCCAGAAAAATCAAACCGTTAAACCATTGCTGGCCGGGAAAAGTAAATCTTCTGTCCATGCGGCCATCGAGTTTTGCCCAGGCAATAATCGAACCGGTCAGTGAAATGGAACCGATCAAGCCACCGACGACAGCCAACACCAAAGTGGTTTGCGATGGCGTTTCGGTTTTGCCGCTGGAAAACTTCATTAATTCGACAAAGCCAATCGCGGCTGCCGAGCCACCGCCAAGTCCATTATACAAAGCCACCATTTGCGGCATGTCGGTCATGGCGACTTTTTTACCGGATATCCACGCTACGGCAGTGCCTAGGGCAACCGCAATAAATATCAAGGCAAGATTATGCAAACCGGGCGTTAAAAAAGTCGCAAAAGTGGCAAGCAACATGCCGACACCGGCCCACTGAATACCGCTGCGAGCAGTCACCGGCGAGGCCATACGTTTAATGCCGAGAATAAACAGCAAGGCAGCCGCCATATAGCAAGCTTTTACAAAGATGGGCAGAAATGACTCGATCATTTTTCTGCTCCGGGCTTTTTGCTGGACTTGAACATTTCCAACATGCGCTCAGTCACCACATAACCACCCGCAGCATTACCGGCACCCATCAAGACCGCAACAAAGCCGATCACTTTTTCAAACGTGGTATCGGCATGGCCTAACACCACCATGGCGCCGACCAGCACAATGCCGTGAACAAAGTTGGAACCCGACATCAACGGCGTATGCAAAATCACTGGTACCCGACCAATAATTTCATACCCGGTAAATGCGGCCAGCATAAAGACGTAAAGCGCTAGAAAACCATCCATTTGTATTGACTCCCCGTAAACTGGCCTAATCATAACCGGTAGCTGAATACTCTGGGCAATAGGTCAACGATTTAAGTGCTCGGGCGTTTTTACCGTTGCCCCCAAGATAAGGAACCGGCACTATGAAATCTATGTTTTGGCTCTCGATTCCACTATTGCTCTGTGCAAGCTTTGCCCATGCCAGCTATCGCGGTGAGCGTATAGAACGCCGCTGGGACTACCGAGGCGACCTGGCTGAAGCTCGCTACGATGCCCGTTCGGCATGGCAATATGCGCTCGGCCACGAACACCGTGCTTATGCTCTGGAGCGCCGAGGTGACCGCATTGACGCCCGCTACGACCGAATAGGCGAACGCCGCGAGAACCGTTTTGACCGTCGCCACCATCACTAAAATGGTATTCGAGCAAAACGGCTCGAACGAAGTCGCCGCTGAAGAAGCGGCGATTCGTCTGCCAGCCACGCTGGATGAATTTCTGGCAGGCGTGGAACGCCGTGCATTCCGTATGGCCGAGCTCGCGCTCAGTCATCGCGAAGACGCAATGGATGTTGTGCAAGACACCATGATCAAGCTGTTGCGTTATCGCGACAAGCCAGCTGCAGAATGGTCGCCCTTGTTTTGGAGCATCTTGCGTCGCCAACTCACCGACAAACATCGTCGCAATGCAGTTAAAAAACGCGTGATGCAGTTTTTGGGGAAATCCGACGAGCAAGATGAAGATCCGATCGAAGCATTGCCCGACCAAAACGAAGACCCCTTGCGTCGTTTGACCGATGACAGCTCATGGAATGCGTTAGGCAAAGCCGTTCGCGCTTTACCTGCACGTCAGCGCGAATGTTTTTTATTGCGCGAACTGCAGGGCTTGAGTGTTTTGGAAACGGCCGCCGCCATGGGCTGTTCCGATGGCTCGGTAAAAACCCACTTATCGCGTGCGATAAGTGCACTAAGAATTCACCTGGAGGACTGGCAATGAACAGTCACGATGAAATAGTTACAAAATCCCGCGCCGTCTTTGAACACTCGGTCGCCACGCTTGATGTGGCCACCGCTAATCGTCTGCGTTTGATGCGCCGCGATACTTTATCGCAACAAGCACCGAGTCGGTTCAGGGCATTCCTGTTGCCAGCATCGGCGGCGTTCGCCATTGCTCTCGGCGTTGCGGTATTTTTACCGCAAATGCAAGCGAACAAGTCGATCAATGAACAAGAGTCTCTTTATATTTCTGCCGAAGACGACGCCGATGCCGACATGCTGACATGGCTGGCAGATGCACCGGTTGAAGTGTCATCCCACCTGCAAGGTAGCTTGTAATGTTACGCACTTTCATTTTTGTTTTATGCCTGTTCGCCAGCTCTGCGTTCGCGCAGCCATCCTCGGTGCCACAAGGTGTCAGCGTACCCAGCTGGAAACAGCTTAGTGCCGAACAACAAAAGGATTTGCAAAATTTTTCACAGCGCTGGGATTCGATGCCTGCTTCGCGCCGCGTTCAAATTCTGGAACGCTATGAGCGCTGGAAAAGCCTGCCGCCCAAACAACGCGAGGCACTGCGCGAAGGCGCCCAAAACTTTCAGGAAATGACGCCTAAGCAACGGCAAAATATGCGTGAAAGCATGCGCTACCTTCGCACCCTGCCACCAGAAGAACAAAAACGTCTGCGCCGTTTATGGACAACGCTCACACCGCAGCAACGCACGCAATGGCTGGAAGATGGTGGCCCGGGTATTGCACCGGAACCGAAGTTGTAGGAGGCCGCTTGCGGGCGACAGGCCTGCGACATTATTCCGTGGGAGCGTCCGTCAAGCACGACAGATCTGGCGGAATTTTCGGGCCTAGAAGGCCCTCCT
>JAYSXB010000294.1:0-7207 GCA_043717775.1 Arenimonas sp. | reverse complement strand
CCAAGCTTCGATTAGAGCAATTCAAAGCCGTTTGGGCCGACGCCGATGCACAAAATATAGCGCGGCATCGTACGTCGGCATTAGCTGATTAATTTTTTATGCTTGTAGCCTGATTGGGTTAAGCACAGCCTTACTGGTAAGCAATTGCTTCCGCAACTCGTCACGGCTGGCCTTGATAACTTCTGGACTTGCAAGCTTGTCGCATTTCATGCACATCCACGCACCCTGATCATTCTCACCTGCTTTCGCAGCCGCATCATGTCCCAAATACGCCATTGCAATGCGCGGATTTTTTTGGAACGCTGTGCGAAACTCGTTATCACTGCATAATTTATCCAGCAGCTTGTCTACTAATTCTTCAGAAAGCTGAAACGGCATAGTCGGTTCCCCTGTTTATGTCAGAATTGACACGTTCATATTGAACGAGTTGTAGTCTATCTATAATTTCTGGCCATGTCAGTCCGATAGCAAGGCCGTTATAAGTTTTAACAAGGACAATAATGCTGATCCAACGTTGTGCACAGCTAATGCTCGAACTCGACGCCGAACCCCGTTTTGCATTCGAAAGCCTGCTCTCGGGCGGAGATGGATTGAACAAGAGTCCGCGCTGGATGGCCTATGCCGCCCATCTTGATGGCCCTATTCAAGTTGACCTAGCTGAGCTGAAGGCACTGGAACTTATAAGTGCAGATGTCTATGAACAGAAAACTCACCTTATCCAAGCACATGGCGAACAGCTTATAGGTGGCTTGTTGAGCAAAGGTCTTCTACTGTGCGATAGCGAAGAACATGCCCTGTGGCGTGAACGTAACCAAGTGGTTCGCGACGTGGCCTGGTGGCCACCGGCAGCGATCGCAATGGCCAACGGCCGCTGGAAAGAGGTCGATATCGGCGCCCGCGACAAACGCGGATTGATGATGACAAGCCAGGAAACAGTCGATGCCTTTGGTGCAGCGCCCGAGCCGGAATACCGTCGAAACGGAAATGCCCAGCCAGTCGCTTTATCAAAACCCCGAAAAACCGAATTCGACACCCTGCTATCGAAAAGAAAAACCTGCCGTAATTTTGACCCCGAACAATCTATTTCAGCCGAAGATTTAGCCACCATGCTACATCGCGTATGGGGTGCCATCGGCACTTTGGAACTAGCGCCGGGCGCGGTGGCAGTGAAAAAAAATTCGCCCGCTGGTGGTGGATTGCATGCAACCGAAGCTTATGTCTTAGTGCAACGTGCCGAGGGATTAACGCCGGGTATCTATCATTATTTATCGATGCAGCATGCTCTCGAACTCATGCAGCAATCCACACAGGCTGAAATGCGTGAATTAATGTATCAATGTGTAGCAGGACAGGAATGGTTTCAGGATGCCCCGGTGATGGTCGTCATGACCGCGCGTTTTGATCGCCTATTCTGGAAATACCGGCGACACACCAAAGCTTGGCGAGTAGTGCATCTGGATGTGGGCCATCTATCGCAGACCATGTATTTATCCGCTACTGATCTGGGTTTGGGCGCATTTGTTACAGCCGCGATTAATGATCACACCATCGAACAAGCGCTTGGTCTGCAAACATTGAAAGAAGGCGCGATTGTGATTGTAGGTTTCGGCCCACGCTTGCCCAATAGCACCGTTCTGGAATTGGATAATTTAACTCCAGTAGAAATTAAATAAGCCCGGGTAGGGTGCTGCTTGCCGCACCCCTAGATCCGTAGGAGGCCGCTTGCGGGCGACGTGCAAAACACCTTGGCATATAGAGCGCAACAAGCAAAGCCCGATAGGATTTCAACACGTTCTTAAACGTCTAAATCAATCCACACCGGCGCATGATCACTCGGCCTGTCCCAAGTCCGTGGTTCTCGATCAATCGTTGACGATGTACATTTCGATTTCAATGCATCGCTGATTAAAATCAAATCGATTCGCAGGCCATGATTTCTTTGAAAACCACCTGCTCGGTAATCCCACCAACTAAAATGTCCGGCTTCATCGTTATGCAAACGAAAGCTGTCGTGTAAGCCAATATCCAATATACGTTTGTAAGCTGCGCGTTCCTTCGTTGACGTTAAAATAGAATCATCATTCCAAACTTTCGGGTCGTGTACATCGCGGTCATCAGGTGCGATATTGAAATCACCGAGCACCACGAGGTTCGGGTATTTTTTTATTTCATCGACAAGCCAGTCATGCAGGACTTCAAGCCAGCGTAATTTGTATTCGTATTTATCGGTCCCAACGTCCTGGCCATTCACGACATACAAATCAACTATACGAATGCCGTTGACGGTCGCGGCAATCACACGCCGTTGTACGTCGTCGAAACCGGGAATACCCATCTGCACGTCTTTGGCAGATTCGCGACTGACAATTGCCACGCCGTTATAGGTTTTCTGGCCAATAAACACGGAGCGATAACCAAGACCTGCCAACACATCATCAGGAAACTTTTCGTCCTCCATCTTGGTTTCCTGCAACACCACCACATCGGGCTGGCGCAGTTTCAGCCATTCTTCCAGATGCGGCAGCCGCACATTGAGTGAATTGACATTCCAGCTGGCAATTTTCATAAGCAGAGAGGTTTCGTCTGAACTCGGGCAGGATAAGATATCAGCAATTGTCCGGAGTGCGAATGTATGAAATGGCTTGACCTGCGCAGCGATACCGTCACACAACCCAGTGCCGCCATGCGAGCCTGCGCGCTGGAGGTGCCTTTAGGTGATGACGTGTTTGGCGAAGACGCTACCGTTAATGCCTTGCAAAAACGCTGCGCCGACGAGCTTGGTTTTGATGCCGGCTTATTTGTGCCTAGCGGCACGCAATCGAATCTGCTGGCATTGATGGCCCATTGTGAACGCGGTGATGAATATATTGTTGGCAGCGAAGCCCATACGTATAAATTTGAAGGCGGTGGTGCCGCGGTATTAGGTTCGATTCAACCGCAACCGATTCCGCAACAACAAGACGGCACGCTGGATTTAGTGGCAGTCGCCTCCGCTGTAAAGCCGCTCGGTGATCCGCATTTTGCCCGTACTAAATGTTTCACATTGGAAAACACCTGGTGGGGTCGGGTGTTGCCGCAGGCCTATATTGCAGAAGCCGCCGCATTGGCGAAACAACATAATCTTGCCTTTCATCTGGATGGCGCGCGTTTATATAACGCAGCGGTCGCTCAAAATATTCCGGCGCGTGAAATTGCAAAATATTTCGATAGTGTTTCGGTATGTTTTTCGAAAGGTTTAGGCGCGCCGGTTGGCTCCATGTTGCTTGGTTCGGACGAATTAATTTCCAAGGCAAGACGCTGGCGAAAAGTATTGGGCGGTGGCTGGCGACAAGCGGGCCTATTGGCCGCAATGGCCAATTTTGCACTCGATAATAATATCGAAAGATTAGCGGACGACCATCGGCGAGCCAGCGAATTGGCTAATGCCTTGAATGATTTTTGCAAAATCGAAGTCATCGGCGCTTTCACCAGCATGGTGTACATCATGGTACCAAAAGAACATCTTGCGGTATTGGCCACGCATATGCTTACGCAAGGTATAAAAATTTCTGCAAGTAATTCCAGAGTTCGTCTGGTCATGCATCTGGACATTAACGATGAAGGCTTGGCGAGAGTGATCGAGGCATTCAAAACTTTTTAACGTAGTACCGGTCAAGGCTTTATCTGACCTAGGTTGGCTTCTAGAGTCTTTTGAATTTATTCTGAACCTTGAGTGATATGGGAAGCAGCATGAGTCAGGAACATTTGTCTTATTTTTCAAATAACGGTCGCATTAAATTGGCAATAGAGGGCCTGTTTTTTGCATTGGGGATTTTAATGCTTCGGCCCTTTCTCACATCCATTCTAAGTGACGGCTTCGAGAGCATCAAAAAAACTAGCGCAAGAAACTTCCAGCAGCTTATCGTTGAAACTTCACGGCTATGCTTTAGCAGTAAAATTGGGCGATACCGATTCAAGCGCCATGCATGCCTTGCTCGAAGAACAACAGCGAGCCTACTGGCATTATTTATATTCAGCAGAAAATAAAGATGTGAAAGCCTTAGCCCAAGCCTATGAAGATGAACGGCAATACGACTATGCTGCAAAAATTGCCGAAGCTAATAAACAAAAGAAATATCCGGATCTTTACGAGTTTTGACATAAATATCAAATAATAATTACCCTGTAGGAGCGTCCTTTAGGCGCGAAAAATCCCACGAGATCTATCGCGCCTAAAGGACGCTCCTACGGAACCCTTTATTATTTTTTGCTTAGCCACGCCGGTTTTGTTTTGATAATTTTCTTGTGGATAATGCAGTCTTCAATATGTGCGCCTGGCAAGTAGCCTGTGCTCATCAGAAATTCATTGACAATTTCGCCACCAGTAAATTTGAAGGTCTGTTTGAATAATTTCATCCACTGTATTTTTGTTTTTGGATGATGGTTGTCAAGCCATTGCTTGAATGAACCGTGTTCTTTTTGTAGCGCCAGGATAATATTCGCGTTGTGAATGGCGGCATCGACTTTGAGGCGGTTGCGGATAATGCCGACGTCGTTTAACAGGCGCTCGCGGTCTTTTTCCTTATAGCCTGCCACTTTTTTTATATTGAACTGATGGTAGGCGTTCTTGAAGTTTTGCTGTTTTACCAAAATGGTATTCCAGCTCAAGCCGGCCTGGTTTATTTCCAGGACCAAACGCTCGAATAATTCATTGTCGTCATGAATGGTGAAGCCATAGGCGGTGTCATGATAAATGCAGTTGACGTTGGTTTTTTCCATGCGAGTGACGGCTTCGCAATAGGATTTTGGCTTTTCGATGATGGGTTTATTCATGGTGATGCATTCAAGGGAAAATTATTTTTGTGGCAAATTAAAGTATAAACCTCGCCACCGTCGAGTACGTTCGCAAATCACCCGTCGTAGGAGCGCTCACGAGCGCGACTGCAGATTGCGACAATTTATTATGTTTTATGAACACCATCAAGATTGTCGCAGGGTTTTTCGCGCCTTACGGACGCTCCCACGACAGCTACTGCTACGAAATGAAGATTGGCAGGGTTTCCCCGGGTCGATGGAGCGTGACCCGGGCTACGCTTTATCGTGTTAAAAAATTAACCAACCAGTTGGCGAGTTTTCCGTAGGGCGGGTCGAATAAAGACACGCCACTAAAGCGTGATTGATACATTACCGGCATCGCTTTGCTGAAGGTTAAAAAACCGGCATGACCATGATATTGGCCCATGCCACTTGGGCCGACGCCGCCAATAGGCAGTTCGTGCTGGCCAAATTGAATCAGGGTGTCATTGACGCAAACGCTGCCGGCAATAATGGTCTCGAGGGTTTTATTCAAACGCGTACTATCACGATCAAAAGGATAAAACGCCAGTGGTCGATCACGCTGCAAAATATAATCGAGTGCCTGCTGATGGCTGTCATAACTCTTCAGCGGCAATAAGGGGCCGAATATTTCCTGCTGCATCACCAAGGCATCGTCCGGCGGATCGAACAATAATGTTGGCGGAATAATTTCCAAACCTTCCGGAATGCTTTCATCTTCGGGAATATATTGTTGAACCACCACGCCACGTTGGCGGGCGTCTTCCAGCCAGGCCCGTAAACGCGTGGCCTGCTTCGAATTAACGACCGCGGTCACATCGGGATTATTGGCAACGGTCGGAAACCGCTTTTTCACCGCAGCCAAATACAACTTCGCAAATTCGTCGCGTTTTTCTCGCGGCACCAAAACATAATCCGGTGCCACACAAGTTTGCCCGGCATTAAAACATTTGCCAGTCGCGATGCGTTCGGCGGCATGTTCGAGCGGATAATCGGGGGCAATTAATGCCGGTGATTTACCACCCAGTTCCAAAGTAACCGGTGTTAAATTCGGGGCGGCGGCGGCCATTACGTGGCGACCGACCGAAGTCGATCCGGTAAACAATAAATGATCAAACGGTAATGCGGTAAATGCAGCGCCAACATCAGCATCACCCTGCACGACCACCACTTCATCTGCACTAAAAACTTCACTCAACATTTTTTGCAATAGGGCAGACAAGCGCGGCGTGAATTCCGAAGGTTTCAGCATGACGCGATTCCCCGCGGCAATGGCATTCACCAAAGGAATAACCGCCAATTGAAACGGGTAATTCCACGGCGCCACAATACCGACTACGCCGAGTGGTAGAAAACGCAGCTCGCCGCTTGCCGGTTTGAAGGTCAGGCTAATCGGACGGGATTTCGGTTTCATCCAGCGCCGCAAGTTTTTTTCGCAGTGCTTAATTTCTTCGAGCGTGACCATGATGTCGGCCGCCATGGTTTCAATACGCGAACGCCGACCAAAGTCGGCGCTGATGGCCGTGACCACTTCTTCCTTATAGTGCTGCACCGCTTCGCGCAAACGCTTGAGTGAATACAGGCGCTCGCGTTGGTCCGGAATATGTTTAAGCTGCGCTGCGCGCAGGCGATCAAAGCTGGGGCGTAAGTCGGTCATGACGGTCACAGGGTCTTTGGTATCCATGGCCTAGTTTAGCGCTATCTTGAGCGGGTAAACTGTGAAAAATCCAATGGAAATCATAAATGCGAAATATTCGGTCTTTTCAAGGTATTAGTCCGGTGCTGGGCGAAGGCACTTATGTCGATGAAGCAGCTACGGTTATTGGTGACGTGGTGCTCGGCGACGATGTTTCAATCTGGCCCGGTACGGTAGTGCGTGGCGATGTAAATTATATTCGTATTGGCGCGCGCACCAATGTGCAGGACGGCACGATTATTCATGTAACCCACGACGGCCCCTACGGAAAACCTGGCGGATTTGCCACCGTGATTGGTGAAGACGTCACCATTGGCCATGCTGCCGTCATTCACGCCTGCGTGATTGAAGATGCCTGTCTGATTGGCATGGGCGCAACGATATTAGACGGCGCTACGATCAAGAAAAATGGCTTTGTCGGTGCCGGCGCCGTAATTCCACCAGGCAAAGTGGTGGAGTCCGGCGAATTATGGCTTGGCAATCCAGCAAAATGCGTACGTAAATTGAGCGAAAAGGAAATCGAACAACTTTATTATTCGGCGCAACATTATATGCGTTTGAAAGATAAGTATTTGTTTGAGGCATAGGGTGCGCCTGTGGCCTGAGGTATCCCCACGAATAGTGCAGGTTTTCATTGGTTTTGAGGGTATTGCCATTGCCGCAAGTTACGCATGAGTTCATCACATCGCCACGGTG
>JAYSXB010000293.1:0-7212 GCA_043717775.1 Arenimonas sp. | reverse complement strand
CGGTTAGTCAAATGACTGCCATGCGCAAGAAAGCTCGCGAAACCGGTGTGTACTTGAAAGTTGTCAAGAACACCCTGGCAGAGCGTGCCGTCAACGGTACCGAATTCGAGAATGTAAAAGACTCTCTGACCGGTCCGTTGCTGTATGCGTTCTCGATGGAAGACCCTGGCGCAGCCAGCCGTCTGATCAAGGATTTTGTAAAAATCAACGACAAGCTACAAGCGAAGATCGTTTCCATTGGCGGCAAGATGTATCCGGCCTCGCACGTTGATGTGCTGGCTTCGCTGCCAACCCGCGATCAAGCGTTGTCGATGCTGGCACGCGCCCTTTCCGAACCGGCGGCGATGTTCGCTCGTGCGGTCAAGGCTGTGGCCGACAAGCAAGGTGGCGGCGACGAAGTCGCGGCCGAGGCTGTTGCCGAAGCTTGATGGTATTTACGACACAACGCATTCCCAAACAATCCAGTAATCAAATTCAGAGGTAAATACAATGTCCCTTTCCAATGACCAGATCGTTGAAGCGATCGCCAGCAAGACCTTGATGGAAGTGATGGAGCTCGTTCGCGCCATCGAAGAAAAATTCGGCGTTTCTGCTGCTGCACCTGTTGCCGCTGCCGGCCCTGCCGCTGCTGCTGCCGTTGTTGAAGAACAAACCGAATTCACGGTTATTCTGAAAGCCACCGGCGAGAAGAAAGTTGAAGTAATTAAAGCCGTCCGCGCCATCACTGGTCTGGGCTTGAAAGAAGCGAAAGATTTGGTCGAAGGCGCACCGCAAACCGTTAAGGATGCAGTGTCCAAGGCCGACGCCGACAAGTTCAAGAAAGAACTCGAAGCCGCTGGCGCAACTGTCGAACTCAAGTAAGCAATTACTTGCTTCGCCGGCTTGAATTGGCGAGTAAAGGCTGGGAGCGAAAGCTCCCGGCCTTTAGCCGTTAATTTGATCAGCGAGAAATACCGGAACAAATTTTCACGAGTTGTCAGTCGGAAGTAGCGGGAGAAGGCGTGCTAGTGCCGGCAATACTAGCGATTTCCCACTGACAATTTACTTTCTGTTTTACCCGCCAATTAGTCTGAAAAACTAAGTGGTATATCAAAACGAGGCGATAGCTCCCATGAACTACTCCTTCACCGAGAAAAAGCGCATCCGTAAAAATTTCGGCAAACGCCGCGATGTTTTGGAAGTGCCTTACTTGCTTGCCATCCAGATGGATTCCTACCGTGAATTCCTGCAGGAATTCTCGCCGACAGCCAATCGCGAAGATCGCGGTCTGCATGCCGCGCTGAAATCGGTATTTCCTATCTCTTCCTACTCCGGCAATGCCGCGCTCGAATACGTGAGTTATCGCTTAGGCGATCCACCGTTCGATGAACGCGAATGCCGTAACCGTGGCCTCAGCTACGGCGCGCCTTTGCGCGTGACCGTGCGTTTGGTGATTTACGATCGTGAATCATCGACCAAAGCCATCAAATATGTAAAAGAACAAGAAGTTTACATGGGTGAATTGCCGTTAATGACGGGCAATGCCACCTTCATCGTAAACGGCACCGAGCGCGTTATCGTGTCTCAGTTGCATCGTTCGCCTGGTGTGTTCTTTGACCACGACCGTGGCAAAACCCATAGCTCGGGTAAATTGCTGTATTCGGCTCGTATCATTCCTTATCGCGGTTCATGGCTGGATTTTGAATTCGACCCGAAAGATTGCGTCTACACCCGTATCGATCGTCGCCGCAAATTGCCGGTTTCGATTTTGCTGCGTGCACTCGGCTACAACAATGAAGAAATGCTCAATATTTTCTTCGACATCAATACCTTCCACATCGCTAATAAAGACAGCGTGGAATTGGAATTGGTGCCAGAGCGTCTGCGTGGCGAAACCCTGAACTTCGATTTAGTCGTCGGTGGCAAAGTAATCGTGGAAGCCGGTAAGCGTATTACCGCACGTCACGTTAAATTGCTGGAACAAGCCAACATCAAGACACTTGAAGTGCCGGACGAATACTTGATCGGCCGTATTTTGTCGCATGACGTTGTCGACACCAGTACCGGTGAATTGCTGGCGACTGCCAATGACGAACTCAATGACACCTCGCTGGTGAAATTGCGTAAAGCGGGCATCGCCCAAATCGGCACCTTGTGGGTGAACGATCTGGATCGCGGTCCGTATATTTCAAATACCCTGCGTATCGACCCAAGCAAGACCCAGCTCGAAGCGCTGGTCGAAATTTATCGCATGATGCGTCCAGGCGAGCCGCCAACAAAAGAAGCGGCCTTGAACTTGTTCTATAACTTGTTCTTCACCTTCGAGCGTTACGACTTGTCGAACGTGGGCCGCATGAAGTTCAACCGCCGTGTTGGTCGCAAAGAAGTGACTGGCGCCTCGGTGCTTTACGATCACAAATACTTCAGTGTTCGTAACGACGAAAATTCGAAAAACCTGGTCAAAGATCGCGGCCAGACTTCCGATATTCTTGAAGTGATAAAAACGCTTTGCGAAATCCGCAATGGTCGCGGCACCGTCGATGATATCGATCATCTCGGTAACCGTCGTGTTCGCTCGGTCGGTGAAATGGCTGAAAACGTATTCCGCGTCGGCCTGGTCCGCGTTGAACGTGCGGTTAAAGAGCGTTTGTCTTTAGCTGAATCGGAAGGCCTGACCCCGCAAGAATTGATCAATGCCAAGCCAGTGGCTGCAGCGATCAAGGAATTCTTCGGTTCTTCGCAACTTTCGCAGTTTATGGATCAAAACAATCCATTGTCCGAAGTCACCCACAAGCGTCGTGTATCGGCACTTGGCCCAGGTGGCTTGACTCGCGAACGTGCAGGCTTCGAAGTGCGCGACGTCCATCCAACCCATTACGGTCGTGTCTGTACGATTGAAACGCCGGAAGGTCCAAACATTGGGCTTATCAACTCGCTCGCGGTTTATGCGCGTTCGAATAAATACGGCTTCCTGGAAACGCCTTATCGTAAAGTCGTTGACGGCAAAGTCACCGAAACCGTGGAATTCCTGTCGGCGATCGAAGAACACGAGTTCGCGATTGCCCAGGCGAATGCGGAATTGAAAGCAGACGGCGGCTTCACCGCTCCGTTCGTTCCTTGCCGTTACCAAAGTGAAACCTTGCTCAAGCCACCATCAGAAATCCAGTACATGGACGTCTCGCCCATGCAGTCGGTTTCGGTTGCGGCAGCCTTGGTTCCTTTCATCGAGCACGACGATGCCAACCGCGCCCTGATGGGTGCGAACATGCAACGTCAAGCCGTGCCAACTTTGCGTTCGCAAAAACCACTGGTCGGTACCGGTATTGAACGCGCCGTGGCGCGTGACTCCGGTGTCACCGTGAATGCGTTGCGCGGTGGCGTCATTGATCAAATCGATGCCGGTCGTATCGTGGTACGCGTCAGTGAAAAAGAAGTACGCGAAAACGATGCCGGTGTAGATATTTACACGCTCGTAAAATATACCCGTTCCAATCAGAACACCTGCATCAACCAGCGTCCGCTGGTTCGCGTCGGCGACAAGATTGAACGCGGCGACGTACTCGCCGATGGTCCATCGACCGATATCGGTGAATTGGCCCTGGGTCAAAACATGTTGATCGCCTTCATGCCGTGGAACGGTTACAACTTCGAAGACTCCATCTTGTTGTCGGAGCGCGTGGTTGAAGAAGATCGCTACACCACGATTCACATCGAAGAACTGACCTGCGTTGCGCGCGACACGAAATTGGGGCCGGAAGAAATTTCTGCCGATATTCCGAATGTGTCCGAGCAAGCTCTGGGTCGTCTGGATGAATCGGGCGTGGTCTATATCGGTGCGGAAGTACGCGCCGGTGACATCATGGTCGGTAAAGTCACTCCGAAGGGCGAAAGCCAGCTGACGCCGGAAGAAAAACTCCTGCGCGCCATCTTCGGCGAAAAAGCTTCGGACGTTAAAGATAGCTCGCTGCGCGTGCCACCCGGCATGGACGGTACCGTTATCGACGTTCAGGTCTTTACCCGCGACGGTATCGAAAAAGACAAGCGTGCTCGTCAAATCGAAGAGACCGAAATCAAACGCGTCAAGAAAGATTTCGACGACCAATTCCGTATTCTGGAAGCGGCGATTTATTCGCGTCTGCGTGGCCAATTAATCGGCAAGCCTGCCAATGGCGGCGCTAACCTGAAAAAAGGCGACAGCATCACGAGTGAATACCTCGACACCCTGACTAAAAACGAGTGGTTCGCCATTCGCATGAAGGATGAAGACGCGTCTGACAACATCGAAAAAGCGCAAAAACAAATCGAAGCCCACAAGGCCGAGTTTGATAAACGCTTTACCGACAAGCGCGCGAAAATCACCCAAGGTGACGATCTCGCTCCAGGCGTTTTGAAAATGGTCAAAGTGTATTTGGCCGTTAAGCGTCGTATTCAGCCGGGTGACAAAATGGCCGGTCGTCACGGTAACAAAGGTGTGGTCTCGACGATCGTGCCGGTGCAAGACATGCCTTATATGGCTGACGGCACAACCGCTGACATCGTGCTCAATCCACTCGGTGTTCCAAGCCGGATGAACATCGGTCAAGTACTCGAAGTTCACTTGGGCTGGGCCGCGAAAGGTTTAGGCAAGAAAATTCAACGCATGCTCGAAGCGCAACAAAAAGTGTCCGAATTGCGCGAGTTCCTCGACAAGATTTACAACCACGACAAGAAGCTGATGGGCGTTCGCGTTGATCTTGAAAAATTCACCGACAAAGAACTATTGCGCCTTGCGGGCAATTTGACCGACGGCGTGCCAATGGCAACGCCGGTGTTCGATGGTGCGTCGGAAGAAGAAATCAAGTCCATGCTCACGCTGGCAGATTTGCCAACGACGGGCCAAACCATTTTGCATGACGGTCGTACTGGCGAAGCCTTCGATCGTCCGGTAACGGTGGGTTACATGCACATGCTCAAACTCAACCATTTGGTGGATGACAAGATGCATGCGCGTTCAACCGGTCCGTACTCGCTGGTCACACAGCAACCGCTCGGCGGCAAAGCACAATTCGGTGGTCAGCGCTTCGGTGAAATGGAAGTCTGGGCACTTGAAGCGTACGGCGCGGCTTACACCTTGCAGGAAATGTTGACGGTGAAATCCGATGACGTGCAAGGCCGTAACCAGATGTATAAAAACATCGTGGACGGAGAGCACGAAATGGTCGCCGGCATGCCGGAATCTTTCAATGTGTTGGTCAAGGAAATTCGCTCGCTCGCCATCAATATCGAGTTAGACGAAAAATAATCGGCGCTGAGAACTGGAGTGAAGGGTCGTTGAAAAGCGATCCTTCCAATCAAGGAGTTTGTAATGAAAGATTTATTAAACCTGTTCAACCAGCAGCGTCAACCGCTGGATTTTGACGGTATCAAGATTGGTTTGGCTTCGCCGGATTTAATCCGTTCGTGGTCGTTCGGTGAAGTAAAAAAACCGGAAACCATCAACTATCGTACCTTTAAGCCTGAACGCGACGGCCTGTTTTGCGCCGCCGTATTCGGTCCGATTAAAGATTACGAATGCCTGTGTGGTAAATACAAGCGCATGAAACATCGCGGTGTTGTTTGCGAAAAATGCGGAACCGAAGTGACGTTGACCAAAGTCCGTCGTGAACGCATGGGCCATATCGAACTGGCTTCGCCGACCGCACACATCTGGTTCCTCAAATCGCTGCCATCGCGTATCGGTTTGATGCTGGATATGACCCTGCGTGACATCGAACGCATTCTTTATTTTGAAGCCTTCGTCGTTATTGAACCAGGTTTGACCACACTCGAACGTGGCCAGCTTTTGACTGAAGAACAGTTCATGACCGCGCGTCAGGAATTTGGTGAAGATTTCGATGCCCTGATGGGTGCCGAAGCCGTCCATCATTTGCTGCGCACGATCGATCTGCAATCGGAACTGGTTCGTCTGAAAGAAGAAATTGCATCGACCAATTCGGAAACCAAGCTCAAGCGTTTAACCAAGCGCATCAAGCTGGTCGAAGCCTTCCTGGAATCGGGCAACCGTCCAGAGTGGATGGTACTGACTGTATTGCCAGTGCTGCCGCCGGATCTGCGTCCGCTGGTTCCATTGGATGGCGGTCGTTTTGCCACTTCCGATCTGAACGATCTTTATCGTCGCGTAATCAATCGTAATAATCGTCTGAAGCGTTTGCTGGAACTGAGCGCGCCAGACATTATCGTGCGCAACGAAAAACGCATGCTGCAAGAATCGGTTGATGCCTTGATGGACAACGGCCGTCGCGGCCGCGCCATCACCGGCACCAATAAGCGCCCATTGAAATCTTTGGCTGACATGATCAAAGGTAAGCAAGGTCGTTTCCGTCAAAACTTGCTCGGCAAGCGCGTCGATTACTCTGGCCGTTCGGTCATCGTGGTTGGCCCGACACTGCGTCTGCACGAATGCGGTCTGCCGAAGAAAATGGCATTGGAATTATTCAAGCCTTTCATCTTCGCCAAATTGCAACGTCGTGGTTTAGCCACAACGATTAAAGCAGCGAAAAAGCTGGTTGAGCGCGAAGAAGCACAAGTCTGGGACATCCTGGAAGAAGTGATTCGCGAACATCCGGTGCTCTTGAACCGTGCACCCACACTTCACCGTTTAGGCATTCAAGCCTTTGAGCCGGTGTTGATTGAGGGTAAAGCGATTCAATTGCATCCGTTGGTCTGTACAGCATTCAACGCCGACTTCGACGGTGACCAAATGGCGGTCCACGTACCGCTGTCGCTGGAAGCTCAGCTCGAAGCCCGCGCCTTGATGATGTCAACCAACAATATTCTTTCGCCCGCCAATGGCGAGCCGATTATTGTGCCAACGCAAGACGTCGTGTTGGGTCTGTACTACATGACCCGCGCGCTCGAAAACAAAAAAGGCGAGGGCATGGTATTTGCCAACGTCAATGAAGTGCGTCGCGCTTATGACAACCGCGTGGTTGAATTGCATGCGAAAGTCAAAGTGCGTCTGCCGATTACCGAAGTCGATGAAAATGGCGTTGTCAGCAATCGCAGCGCGATTGTCGATACCACCATTGGCCGTGCGCTGCTGGCCGACATCATTCCGGAAGGTTTGCCGTACTCCTTGATCAACACCGAGCTGACCAAGAAAAACATCAGCCGCCTGATCAATACCTGCTACCGCATGTTGGGTTTGAAATACACCGTCGTGTTCGCTGATCAGTTGATGTACACCGGCTTTGC
>JAYSXB010000292.1:0-7232 GCA_043717775.1 Arenimonas sp. | reverse complement strand
GCAAATAATCCGGATATCCTGAGTGTCTCGGGAGTCGAGAATACTGCAGTGTTCTCGGATCTGGCATCAGCAATTAACAGTCAGGCCGGAAATGTTCTTTATCCGAAACAATGTAGTCGTGATCCGCAATATCTTCCTTACCTGAAGACATCAAAATCCGTCTTCATCACTAATGGCTTCCTGATAACTAATGCACAGATAAGGCCAGGTGTTCCAAGAGTGCAGGTGCTTTCGTTGGAGCAATATGGCAGCACTGCAAAATTTTCTCATCTAAATGGAAATACGGAATTACTGTCAGCGAATCCAGTCCTGCTTCTACGTGTTCGTATCAACCTGAAAAATGGCGGAACCGAGAATATCAGTGTCCTATCGGTAAATTGGAACTCCCTAGTCGACGAAAAAAATAACGAATATGTTCGGGGTGGCTGGTCGAGCGGTCAGGCTTATGTGCGTGCCAAACATCGGGCGCTGGCCACTTACTTGGCCGGTTTGTTGCAGGCTAGACAAATTGCCAATCCGAAAGAAAATATTATTGTGCTTGGTGGTTTTGCAGCTACAGAGTTCAGCGACAGTTATGATGATATTTTAGGAATAGTGACAGGTAGGCAATTGGGTCGTAACTCGGTTTTAAATTACGTACAAAGCCCGGTTACCAAACCTCTAACAAACCTGACCACCAAAATGCCTAGCAACGAGCGCTACTCATATATCCGGCAAGGCAATGCAAAGGCTCAGGATCATGTTTTGGTAAATCAGGCCATTATTGATTCAAAATTCACAATGAGAACGGAATTTGCACGAATAAATTCCGATTTCGGCGAAGATAACTTTGGTGATTTTAATGTGCCGGTAAGAAACTCGGATCATGATCCGAATATTTTGTATCTTGGAGTCGATGGACGTTGAGCATAGAATTTATGAGTAGGATTCATCTGTTCTGGCATTCTCAATAGCGCTTAATTTGATAGAAGAGTTCTGTGCGCTAGGGCTAGGGTGAAGATGCCTAGTTAAACTATTGCTTGAAATAGTAACCAGGCCTTGGGAAACAGCCGTTTTGCCCCGATAATAAGCCCATGAATGACACCCCTGAACAACGTGGTTTTGTATTCCCCGGCACGATTGAAATTACCGTGCTGGGGCCAGCCGATGTAGCCTTGGATGCGCTGCTGCTGCATACCCTGGAAACCCTGGGGTTGCTGTGGCATCCGGAAACCCTGCGCTCGAAACCGTCGGCGAAGGGCAATTACATTTCGGTCACAGTAGGTTTTCATGCTGAAGACCGCGAGCAATACGATGCGGCTCACGACGCATTGAGGGCGCTTCCGGAAGTTAAGTGGACTCTTTGAGTCCATCCTGGATCATTCGCGACTTTGGCCGTCAGCCCTTTCTGCAGGTATGGCCCGCGATGGAGCGCTTCACCGATGCCCGCAGCGATGACACAGTCGATGAGCTTTGGTTAGTTGAACACGACCCGGTGTTTACTTTGGGTCAGGCCGGCAAGCCGGAACATGTATTGGCCCCCGGCGATATTCCGGTGGTGCAAACCAACCGCGGCGGGCAGGTCACGTATCACGGGCCTGGACAAATCGTGGCGTATCCTTTGGTCGATTTACGCCGTGTTGGCATTGGTGTGCGCGAGTTTGTCTGCCGGATTGAGCAGGCCATGATCGACACCATGGCGGTCTGGAATATTGAAGCCCTGCGCAAAGAAGGCGCGCCCGGCGTTTATGTGAACGGCGAAAAAATCGGCGCGCTTGGCCTGAGGGTCCGGCGCGGCTGCACCTTCCATGGTTTGGCGTTCAATATCAATATGGACCTGGAACCGTTTTTGCGGATCAATCCCTGTGGTTATGAAGGCCTGCAAGTCACCTCGATGATAAACTGTGGTGGTACGGGTGATTTGGCTTTGGTAAAAGCCGAGCTGGTGAAACAGATGGCGAAGCAATTAAATTTGTCCCCGGTTTTTACGAGCGAATTACCCGATCTTTCTTTTTCCGATATTCAAAGCCCTGAACATGACTGACGCAAAAACCATTCCGCTAACGGTAATTAATTCCCTGCAAGAAGGCGTCAAGCAACTGGGCGAAAATAAAATTGCCCGTAGTCCGGTGAAATTTGAAGTCGCGCCGGTATTGCGTAAGCCAAGCTGGATTCGGGTTCGCATTCCATCGGGCAATGCGGTTGAAAAACTGAAATCGCGATTGCGCGAAAATCGCCTGGTCACCGTTTGCGAAGATGCGAGTTGCCCGAATATCCACGAATGCTTTAGTCACGGCACCGCCACTTTCATGATTCTCGGCGCCATTTGCACGCGCCGCTGCTCGTTCTGCGATGTGGCGCATGGCCGCCCGAAACCACCGGATGCCAGCGAGCCGATGAACCTCGCCCGCACGGTCGCCGATATGGGTATGCGCTACGTAGTCATTACATCGGTTGATCGCGATGATTTACGCGATGGCGGCGCACAACATTTTGTCGATTGCATTCGCGAAACCCGCGCGCTGAGTCCGAACATCAAAATCGAAATTCTGACGCCTGATTTCCGCGGCAAGGGTCGCATGGAACGCGCACTGGAAATATTGGCGACCAATCCACCGGACGTGTTTAATCATAATCTTGAAACGGTGGTCGAGTTGTATCCGAATGTGCGGCCCGGTGCCGATTACCAGTGGTCGCTGGATCTGCTGAAAAAATTCAAAGCCCAGCATCCCGATGTGCCGACCAAGTCCGGCATTATGTTAGGGCTGGGTGAAGAAAAAGCTCAGGTGCTGGGTGCCATGCGTGATTTGCGTGCGCATGACGTCGATATGATTACCATCGGCCAATACCTGCAGCCCACCGCACATCACCATCCGGTGATGCGTTACTGGACGCCTGAAGAGTTCAAAGAGTTTGAAGTCGAGGGAATGGCGATGGGTTTCACACACGTTGCATCGGGCCCAATGGTACGCTCGTCCTATCACGCCGACCGTATGGCGGCCGAGGCCGGTTTTGTGGAACCTTCCGTCTAGGTTCAGGCTCAGACTATAACCATTGGCACAGGCAGCCGGCTTCAAAGCGGCGCATGCTCAAACCGTTCACCGTTGCGAGAGAACCCATGTTGAAAAACAAATTGATAGCTTTAACTGCCCTTATACCGCTGACCTTGGCGATTGGTGCGGCACCCGGCAGTAAAGCAGGCAAACCGATAGCTGCTGACGTCGGCATGCATCCAACCGCCGATCAGGCAATTGCCGCCACTTTTGTATATGGCGTGTTTTCTGACAGTGATCTGGCTTATCGTCCGCGTCCATTGAATGACGAATTATCGGCCGATATTTTTCGTCGCTATATCGACATGCTCGATAGCGAAAAAATGTATTTCACCGCCAGCGACATGAAAAACTTTGAGGTCTATAAAATAACGCTTGACGATGCCATCAAGTCACGCAAGCTGGATCCGGCGTTCACGGTATTTGCAACCTACCAGGAACGCGTGCAACAACGCATTGCCTTTGCACGCAGCATGTTGAAACAACCCTTCGATTTCAGCAGTAATGAAAGCTGGGCTTATGATCGCAAAGACGCCGCTTGGGCAGCGGATGCCAATGGCCTGAATGATCTGTGGCGCAAGTCGGTAAAAAATGATGTCCTGCGTTTGAAATTGGCGGGCCGCTCGGCCGAAGAAATTACCAAGACACTCGATAAGCGTTATGCCCAAGTGGCCGAACGCAGCTCCGAATTGCGCGGTGACGATGCTTTCGAATTTTTCATGAATGCCTACACGCTGTCGATTGATCCACATAGCAGCTACATGAGCCCCAAGTCGCACGAAAACTTCATGATGCAAATGCGTTTATCGCTGCAAGGTATTGGCGCAGTATTGCAACGCCAGGACGAGTACGTCGTGATCCGCACGATTGTTGCCGGTTCACCGGCGCAGTTATCGGGCAAGGTAAAAGTCGGTGACCGTATTGTTTCTGTCGGCCAAGGCGATAAAGAACCGATGATTGATGTGGTTGGCTGGCGCATTGACGACGTAGTCGAAAAAATTCGTGGTGACAAAGGCACCAAAGTGCGCTTAGATATTATTCCCGGCGACCAAGGTGTTGATGCGAAACACGTCATGGTTACCTTGGTGCGCGACACCATTAAACTGGAAGACCAGGCCGCCAGTAAACGCATCATTGATGTGGGTGGCAAGCGTATCGGCGTAATTGAATTGCCGGCGTTTTATGCCGACTTTGAAGCGATGCAGCGCCGTGATCCAAACCCGCGTTCGGCCACCACCGATGTGGCCAAACTGTTGAACGAATTGAAGGCTGAGAAAGTCGATGGCGTGGTAGTCGATTTGCGTGAAAACGGCGGTGGTTCTCTCGATGAAGCCGTTGATTTAACCGGTCTGTTTATTGATCGTGGTCCGGTCGTGCAAGTGCGTCAATCCGGCGGTTATACCCAAGTGCGTAGTGACGAAGATCGTGGCGTGTTGTGGACTGGCCCGCTGGCCGTATTGGTCAATCGTTCATCGGCCTCGGCTTCGGAAATTTTTGCCGCAGCGATTCAGGATTATGGTCGTGGTCTGATTATCGGCGAGCCCACTTTCGGTAAAGGCACCGTGCAAGGTTTATTGCCATTGCCACCAGAGCGTGGTGAAGCCGGCGGCAAATACGGTACGGCGAAAATTACTTCGCAACAATTTTTCCGGATTGATGGCGGCACCACCCAAAATGCTGCGGTAACACCTGATCTGCAATTCCCGGTAACGGCCGATGCGACCGAATTTGGTGAAAGCACCTACGACAATGCCTTGCCATTCACTCGCATTGAACCGGCAAAATACACAAGCGTGGGTAATTTCAAACCTATCGTTGCTAAATTGCGGGCTGATCATCAGGCGCGTATCGCCAGTGATCGCGAATTCCAGTGGTGGAGCGAAGATGTTGCCGAATTCCGTACCGAGCGCGACAAAAAAACCTTGTCCTTAAACGAAGGTGTGCGCAGTGCCGAACGTGACCGCATGGAAGCGAAACGTAAAGCCCGTGACGCAGAACGTAAAACATTAGGCTTGGCCGATATCGGTCCGGAAAATAAAGATGACGGCCTGCAAGCAAACGAACGTGATGTAAAAGTCCAGGTTGCTGAAGAAGAAGCCGCCAAGAAACGTCCCGATCCATTGATGCGTGAATCTGCTGCCATTCTCGCTGACACCATTTCAATCTTGAAGGCCAGCCCGGTGCTCACCACCCAAGTGCTAGTCACCAAGAACGATAAAATCTGGGCGAATTAATTTGTAGGGTGGAACCGCCTGCTTTTGGCGATTCCACCGTGCATTGCGATGCCATTTGGCTTGGTGGATACCACATGAAGGTGGGATCCACCCTACATTTCAAAGAACAAGATTCGGATAGCCAAGCTCATCGAGCTTGGCTAATCTGTTGTCATGAACAAAACCTCACTGCCACCGCAAGTCATCGAAGCCCGCAAACTTTTGCAACAGGGTCCGCATGCACTCACGCAGCTGGCGAAAACTGTCGGCTGGAGTCCCGCCTATTTGCAAAAACAATTCGTGCAAGCCTATGGCCTGACGCCCGCCGAATTTGTTTCGCAACAAAAATTCAGGAACTTTAAAAACGAACTGCGTAAAAACAGCGATGTCACACGCGCACTTTATGAAGCCGGTTTTGGTTCGCCCAGTCGCGTTTACGAACAGGGTGCAGTGAAACTTGGCATGTCGCCACTCGCGTATCAACGTGGCGGTGCTGGTCTGGAAATTCGCTACACAATTCTCGAAACTCGTTTAGGAAAAACACTTATTGCGGCAACAGAACGCGGTATCTGTGCAATTGCTTTGGCCGACAAAGAAAACAAACTGGAAAAAGAATTACAGGACGAATTTCCTGCCGCAAATCTAAAACGCGTGGATGCCGGACGTGATGATTTTATTGCCCCCAAAGTAACAGCCGTAGTGGATTATTTATCAGGAAACAAAAACAGCGTATCGCTGGAATTAATGGGCACCGCTTTTCAGCAGCGGGTTTGGCAGGCCTTGATGAAAATTCCCTCCGGTAAAACTTTAAGTTACGCACAATTGGCCGAAAAACTCGAGATGCCAAAAGCTGCGCGCGCCGTCGCCAGTGCCTGTGCAAAAAATAAATGTGCCGTCGTGGTGCCTTGCCACCGCATAATTCGTGGCGATGGTTCGCTGGGCGGTTATCGATGGGGTTTGCCGCTGAAAGAAAAAATTCTCGCCGGTGAAATGTCTGTAAAATAAGCACATGAGCCCAAACAAATCCGTTGTGCCGAGCAAGGCAGCTGTGCTTTCAGCCTTGATCGCAGTCTATGTGCTGTGGGGTTCGACCTATTACGGCATCAAAATTGCACTGCAAGCTTATCCGCCATTTTTACTGACATCGATTCGGATGTTGATTGCCGCTAGCCTGATGTTTGTTGTCTTGCATTGGCGTGGAGTGGCGGCGCCAACACAAAAACAATGGCGCTCAATATTCGTGTTGGCGATCTTGCTCACGGTACTTTCAAACGCATTGGTCAATCTGGCCGAGCAAACGGTATCAACCGGATTGGTGGCGATCGGTGTCGCGGCAATGCCGCTATGGGCCGGATTGTTTTCCGCCATGCGTGGCGAACACCCGAGTGCGCGTGAATGGCTTGGCATTGCGATTGGTTTTGCCGGTGTGCTCTGGCTAAATATCGGCACTGAAATGAATGCAGGTTGGCAGGGCTTGCTCGCCGTTCTAATCGCGCCGATTACCTGGGCTTATGGTTCGATCTGGTCACGCAAACAAGACTTGCCTGCACCGTTTATGTCGGCAGCATCGCAAATGCTTTTGGGCAGTGTGTTTGCCTGCATTGTTGGTTTATTGCTCGGTGAGCGCATCACGGCATTGCCGGAGATCAGGCCGACGATGGCGATGTTGTATCTCGTGGTCGCCGGCTCGATTTTTGGATTCACCGCCTACATCTGGTTACTGCATCATGTGCGGCCTGCACTGGCGACTAGTTATGCCTACGTAAATCCGGTCATTGCCGTGGCGATTGGTGCTTTATTGCTGGATGAAAAATTCAATAGCAGCGCCATTGGTGCGATGCTGTTGATTTTATTTGGCGTGGTGTTGATGACGGTGAAGAAAAAATAATTAAAAAGCGAAGCCGTCTTGTTTATCAGCATATTTCGCCCGTGGGAGCGTCCGTCAGGCGCGAATGTTTCTGCAGTAGGGGCATTCGCGCCTGACGGA
>JAYSXB010000291.1:0-2825 GCA_043717775.1 Arenimonas sp. | reverse complement strand
ACCACCAGGGTATCGGTGATACTCGGGTTCCAGCGACTCGCCAGCACGGCAATTTTGTGCCGCGAATTAATGCGTAGATCGGCTTCAATCAGGGACATGGTTTTCTAATCACAAAGGCAGGCCCCTAGTTTAACCGTGCGGGCTGACATACTCGATAACTTCAAGCCCATAGCCCGCCAGAGCCACTTGCCGCCTAGGTGTGCCGAGCACGCGCAGCTTGGAAAGCCCCAAGTCGGCAAGAATTTGCGCGCCTGCACCGTTCTGCCGCCATTGCGTAATCTTGGTCGCGGCATGACCGTCTTGTTCGGTAATTTGCGCCAATAATTGCTCGGAAGAAATCGTCTCGGACAATACCACCAGCACGCCAGCGTTTTCTTTCGCAATCGTAGCCATTGCCTGATGTGCACTTATGGACAAATCATCGCGCTGCCAATGCAATACATCGCTCAAAGGATTTTTGACATGCACTCGTACCAAGGTAGGCTCATCGGCATTAACTTCACCGCGGACCAAAGCGAAATGGATATCACGACTTATTTTGTCGCGATAGGTGACCAGATTAAATTCGCCATGTTCGGTATTAATCCGGCGCGCATCGACACGCTCGACGGTATGTTCGGTATTCAAGCGGTAACGAATAAGTTCTTCGATACTGCAAATCAACAAGCCGTGTTCTTTCGCAAAAATTTCCAGCTCCGGGCGGCGCGCCATACTGCCATCGCTATTTAAAATTTCGACTAGCACACCCGCAGGCTCCAGCCCTGCCAATAAAGATAAATCCGCCGCTGCTTCGGTATGACCACTGCGTGTGAGCACGCCACCGGCTTGCGCCATCAATGGAAAAATATGGCCGGGCTGCGTGATGTTGTGTGGCTTGGCGTCGGGCTTTACGGCGGTGCGAATGGTGTGGGCGCGGTCGTAGGCAGAGATGCCGGTAGTGACACCCTCGGATGCTTCAATACTGACCGTGAAATTGGTTTGATACGGCGAGCGGTTGTCGCTCACCATCAAGGGCAATTGCAATTGCTCGCAGCGTTGTTTGGTCAATGATAAACATACAAGACCACGTGCATGCGTCACCATGAAATTAATGTCCGAAGGCCGTACAAGTTCGGCCGCCATGATCAGGTCGCCTTCATTTTCGCGATCTTCATCATCGACCACGACGACCATTTTTCCTTGGCGAATGGCTTCGAGTACTTCGGGGATGCTGGCGAAACTCATAGATTAGTTTCCAAGATTATTTTGGTGAATCTGGTTGAAAAAATAATTGTCATTCCCGCGCAGGCGGGAACCCAGCGACGTTAAGATGACAAAAGGCACTAGGTTCCCGCCTGCGCGGGAATGACGCTCTTGATTAATTTGCGAATTACTTTTCATTAAATTGCATTAAGCGCTCGACATAACGCGCCATCAAATCGACTTCGATATTCACCAAGCTGTCTTTTGCCAGCATCGAAAAATTGGTGTGCTCGATGGTGTGCGGCACAAGATTCACCTCGAAGCCTTCAAAATCGGCCTGATTCACCGTCAGGCTTACACCATTCACTGCAACTGATCCCTTCTCGGCAATGTAACGCAGCAAGGACTTGTCGGCGGTAAAACGCCAACGCTGCGAACGCGCGTCTTCAACAATACTGTGCACCGATGCAAGGCCATCGACATGGCCCGACACCCAATGGCCACCAATACGCGAGCTGGCCTGCAAGGCACGTTCAAGATTTACTTTGTCGCCAAGGCGTAAACTTCCCAGGCTGGTTCGCGACAAGGTTTCATTGGACACATCGGCAGCAAAATAATTTTTATCAAATGCAACCACAGTCAGGCATACACCCGAAACGGCAATGCTTTCGCCAAGCTCGACGTCCTGCATTGGCAAGCCATTGACCTCGATGGACAAGCGAATATCACCACCAATTTTTTGCAGTGATTGAATATTACCAACTGTCTGGATAATGCCTGTGAACATTTATTTTTGAGTCTCTTATTAAAGTAAAACGAAGCCGTAGGAGCGCTCACGAGCGCGATGGATTTGTCAGATTAAAGTGTTGCTACAATCTTGGCGCCTCTATGCTCTCACTCGTGAGTGCTCCTACGGTGGATATCATTGCGTTTTGATCGGCCTTAATAACAATCGCATATCGCCACCAATGCTTACACTTTCCATTATCGAAAAATTATAACGCTGGCTCATTTGCTGGATATTGATGCCAGTAAATAAGGGTTTGGCGGTATCACCCAAAATAACCGGCGCGATGTAAAGCAGAATTTCATCGACGAGGCCGTGTTTCAGGAACGCACCGCTTAGGCCAGGGCCGGCTTCAATTTGCAATTCATTGATACCCCGCTGCCCTAATTGTGTAAGAACCGCTGGCAAATCTACGTGACCATAGCTACTAGGCACGGCAATCGCGTCGCGATGCGCGCCGTAATCGGGCACTACGTCCATGGCATGTACGGTGATGCTCTCGGCACTGTCATCAAAAACCCGATAGTTGTCACTCAAATAGCCCTGGCTATCGAGCACCACTCGCAATGGCGCCTTGAAACTCTCGGGCTCACGCAATCGAACAGTCAGCTGCGGATCGTCCTGCTTTACGGTGACATCGCTGGTCAGGATGGCGCCACTGCGCGCACGCCACTCGGCAACATCGAAACGGGAATCCTCGGAACTGATCCATTTGGAATCACCACCGGCCAAGGCAGTGCGTCCGTCAAGACTCATGGCCATTTTGATTCGTGTCCACGGGCGACCACGTTGCACACGCGATAAAAAACCCCGGTTAAGTTCGCGGGCTTCTTTTTCAAGCAAGCCTACTTCTACT
>JAYSXB010000030.1:0-5846 GCA_043717775.1 Arenimonas sp. | reverse complement strand
GCATGGTGGCTTCTTGCGCCGTGCCATTACCAAGATTATTGCTGAATTGATATTGCACACCTTGCATGCTCATGCTGTCTTTTTTCTGGTCGCCACTGGCTTGCTTGGCCGTTAGCCGCACGCTGCGATCTTGATAACGCACCGGACCTTCGGTGACAAATTGTTCGCTGTCGTGGGTGTAGGTCAGTTTGTCGGCATTCATCCACTGATCAGAACGCTGCAACACCACATTGCCTTCAAACACGGTGGCTTTTTCTTTCTCAAGATTCATGCTGTCGGCATGAATGTCGGTCGCAGATTGCTCGCGATTTTCATTAGGGATGGCATCGGTGTTGAATACCGGCAGCGTTTGCGGGCTGACACAGTAATTCCAGTTTTGTGCGGCTTCCTGAGCGACAACGGCTTGGGAAATGGCAAAACACAGTGGCAATAAACGCAGAACAGGACGGGACACAGGCAAATCCTGAAAACCAAGATAAGGTATATTCTAGCCGTTATTCGCCAAAGGGTACCTCTAAAAATCCACATTTCGTCGCGATACGGCGTTGCAAGAGAAAAATCATTCCTTACATATCCGTTATATGCGCGTCATGATTTTTCTCTTGCGCCTTGTCTCGCTTAGAAATGTGAATTTTTAGAGGCACCCTGAACCCCATAGGAGCCCTTCGTGAGCCAGAAAATCGAGAAAACCGACGCCCAGTGGAAAGCCGAGCTCAGCCCGGAGCAATACGCTATTTGCCGTTGCTCCGAGACCGAGCGCGCCTTTAGCGGCAAATATTGGGATAGCCATGCCGATGGCACCTATATCTGTGCCGCCTGCAAAGCTGAATTATTTAGTTCCGAGAACAAATACGACTCAGGCAGTGGGTGGCCTAGCTATTACAAACCGATCGACAAATCAGCGGTCTCTGAAGGTTTGGATGCCAGCCATGGCATGCAACGTATTGAAGTGAAATGTGCCCACTGCGATTCGCATCTGGGCCATATATTTCCCGATGGCCCGGCACCGACAGGGATGCGTTATTGCATCAATTCGGCTGCATTGGATTTCAGGCCGCTGTAGGGCGCATGCTCGCTGCGCCCTGACGCCGCGATGTGGTTTGGGCGCAACAAGCGTGCGCGCCTACGCCCGATGGCACGAGGGCCTTCTAGGCCCGACCCGCCATCAATCCACGCAAGTGCGCCACACTGCATTCGCGGAGCGCGGTCAGGCTATAGCCACCTTCAAGCATGGAAATAATTCTGTCGCCAGAAAACTCTTTGGCTATTTTGGCAAGCTCCAGGCTAAGCCAGAAATAATCATCGGCCTGAAGATTCAAATCGGCAAGTGGGTCCAGACGATGCGCATCGAACCCGGCCGACACCAGAATAATTTCGGGCTGGTAGGCGAGTAATTCCGGTAAAAATTTTTGCTGCCAAAGCGCACGGAAATCTGCACTACCGCTGCCCGGCATTAGCAAGGCATTACTCAAGCGTTGTGCTTGATTGTCTTCGCCCAGACCAGTATTAGGGTAAATGCCGGCTTCGTGCGAACTTAAATAAAAAACACGATGTTCATTTTGAAAAATATCCTGTGTGCCATTGCCGTGATGCACATCAAAGTCAACGATGGCAATGCGCTGCAGATTGTATTCAGTGAGTAAATGTTGCGCGCATACCGCAATATTATTGAATAGGCAAAAACCCATTGCGGTATTTCGGGTCGCATGATGGCCAGGCGGCCGCACTGCACAAAACGCATGTTTAACATCGCCCCGCATAATGGCATCGGCAGCGCCAATGCCGGCACCGGCGGCATGCAGTGTTGCTGATGCTGAACTCGGCGACATTAGCGTGTCTGAATCAATCTGAAAACTTTCGTGTATTACAGTATCAAGAATTTTTTCGATTAGGTCTTTGCTGTGAGCGCGTTCCAGTTGATACCGCTCTGCCTGTGGCGCATGTTGCCATTCCAGCATTGGCAGCGCGTTATGCAGCGCCTGAATCACCGAGTACAAGCGGGCGGGGCATTCGGGGTGGCCAGTTCCGGGGTCGTGCAGCAGACAATCGGGATGCGTATAAATACGCATCATCAACTTTTTCGGCGCTGATGATTCCAGAGCACTTCGCCGTGGCCACTGGAGCGCGCAAGGACGCGCGCTAATACAAATAATAAATCCGATAAACGATTGAGATAACGAATAGCTTCCGGACGCACTGCATCATGGTGCGATAGCGTTACCGTTTCGCGCTCAGCACGGCGCGTAATGGTCCGAGCCAAATGGCAATGCGATGCCGCCATGCCGCCACCGGGCAAGATAAAATCTTTTAGTGGTGGTAAATCGGCATTGAATGTATCGAGCGTGTTTTCCAGATGCGTGATGTCGTCATCAAAGATAGCCGAATGACCGGGAATGCAAAGTTCGCCACCCAAATCAAACATGTGGTGCTGTACCGATACTAAAATTTCGCGCACATTGTCCGGAATCTCGCATGCCAGGATCAGGCCGATAGCGCTATTGGCTTCATCGACTGTTCCATAAGCCGTGACTCGAGCAGAGTCTTTTGAAACGCGGCTGCCATCACCCAGGCCGGTGGAGCCATCGTCGCCGGTTTTGGTATAAATTTTAGAAAGACGATTTCCCATAATTTCTTTACACAGTTTGTGTTTTCAAAGCGGGCAGGTTCGAGCGTAAAAAAGCGAAGCCACCAAATAAAATCAAGCTATAAGTAGCTACGCCCGCGAGTTGCCAATGAAAGAAAGGAATGCCAGCAATGTAACAGGTCAATAAACCACTTGCTGTCATCGGATACATGCTGCCACCAAGCCAGACCGCAAAATTGGTAATCACAAAAAACAAAGTGGCGCCCACTAAACCGAAACTGGCGACACGCAAAATCGAAACCTTGCCGCGCAAGCCAAAGCCCAAAATTGAGATTAAAGCAATGGCGCCATACACCACCGGCATGCCGCTATGAAAACCTAAAAAGAAATCTGCCAGCAACATCGCCAATAAAGGTACCAACACTCCAAGCCAGCGTTGCGCAAAATACGCGCCACCAAACAAAGCCATGGCTTCTACCGGCGAAAAATTTGGCGGGTGCGGCAGCAAGCGGCTAAGCGCTGCCAATACAATCATCAGCACCAGTGTGAACGGGCCGGGAGCGAAGGAAGCGTTTTGAGTATTCGACATAATAAAATCCGTAGCGGGGTACCATCAAGAGCAATAGAATACCCCAAGCGGCCGAGCTCTGGCTAAAGATTGATGTGATGACATGCATGATATTTTAATTTTGGGTGGCGGTTTGGTTGGGGCGAGCCTCGCTTGCGCCTTGGAAAACAGCGGTTTGCAGGTCGGCTTGGTGGAAGCGAGTGTCCCCAGTGTTGGTGCGCCGGGCTTTAACGAACGCAAATTAGCCTTGTCTGCCGCCAGCCTGATTGCGCTGGAACATTTATTAGTTGCGCCATATTTTGCCAATGGCTTTAGCCCGATTTGTCGAATTCACATTAGCCGTGTGGGTGACTTTGGAAGTGTCGATATAAAAGCCGCAGATTACCAGCGTGAATACTTCGGTGGCGTAGTGCTGGCGCGTGATTTAGGTGCGGCGTTGGAAACACGTGTGGCCGAATTGAAAAACCTCAGCCTTTATCGTCCAGCAAAAGTATTGCAAGTGTTACCTGATGCCACTTCGCCCAAAGTGATTATTGAATGCGATAGAAAACAACAAACATTATCGGCCCGAAAAATCATCGGTACCGACGGTACGCAATCTATGGTGCGTGCTGCCTTGAATATTGCAACGGAAGATTTTGATTACCAGCAGCATTTATTTGTAAGCAGTTTGCAAACCGATCAGGTTTCCGATGGCACTGCGTTTGAGCGTTTTTCATCGCAAGGCCCGGTCGCCTTATTGCCAATGCCGGGCGGCCAGTACGGAGCCTTGTGCGGGGTTGCCAATGAGGATGTCAGCCGTATCGAAAGTTTTAATGATGCCGACTATATCGATTATTTTCAGCAACGCTTTGGCTGGCGCGCAGGCCGTATTCGTCGGGTTGGTGCGCGAACCCATTACCCGCTGAAAAAAGTCATTGCCAAAAACATTGTTGGCGCCGGTTGTGTATTGATGGGCAATGCAGCGCAAACACTGCACCCGATTGGCGCTCAAGGTTTTAATCTGGGCCTGCGTGATGCCTTGAGTTTTGCCGAATGTTTGCAACATCATGAACTGCAAAGTGCCGATTTTTTATCGAGTTATCAGGAAGCTCGCCGTGAAGATCGCGAGCAGACAATTGCCTTCAGTGACGGTTTGGCGCGTTTTACCTCGCAGGAAAATACGCTGGCCAAAAGCCTGCGCTCGCTTGGTTTTTTAGGCTTGGGGCTGAGCCCTGATTTGCAGGCGCCCATCGTGAATGGTGCGATGGGTTACCGGGGAAAAATCCCCACACTTGCGCGGAGATCGTCATGAAGTCTTTTGACATTGCCGTGATTGGCGCCGGCATTGTAGGCAGCAGTGCAGCTTTGTCGCTGGCGCGCGCCGGTTATCGGGTTGCTCTGGTTGAAGCACACGAACCCAAAGCATGGTCGCAAGCTGCGCCGGACTTACGTGTTGTGGCACTGGCAAACGATAATCGAAAATTATTAGAAAACTGTGGTGTCTGGCAAAAAATCGCAGCGCGTCGTATTCAGCCCTACACCGATATGCGGGTATGGGATGCAGCGGCGGGTAATGAATTGCATCTTTCAGCCAGTCAGCAAGCTCAGGAATCACTGGGCACCATTATAGAAAACAATAATATTGCCGACGCCTTGTGGCAGGCGATAAAACAGGAAAACCGCATCCAGTGTTTTTGCCCGGACAAACTGGAAAGCATCGAGCAGGAAAATAGTGTCACGATAAAATTAAAAAGCGGCGATGTAATCAAGGCCGATGTAATCTTGGGTGCCGATGGTGCGAGTTCAAAAGTACGCGAATTATTGGGTCTGCAGTTGGATAAAAAAGATTACGGCCAGCGCGGTATCGTTGCCTATGTAAACACCGAATTTGAACATCAGAATACCGCTTGGCAACGCTTTCTTGCTACCGGGCCCTTGGCTTTTTTACCTTGTAGTGATGGTCGCTGTTCCATTGTTTGGACTTTGCCCAATGACGAAGCCGAACGACTCTTGCATTGTGATGAAGAAACTTTTTGTCGCGAACTTACGCGGGCATTCGATGCACGCTTGGGCAATGTAACGGGAGTCTCGCAACGTGCGGCATTCCCCCTGCAGAGACAATTATCAAAAGATATGTTGGTTGGCCGTGTCGCGTTAATTGGCGATGCCGCACACACCGTGCATCCACTGGCCGGGCAGGGCGTAAATTTAGGCTTGCGCGATGTGGCAGCTTTGCTGGAATTACTTGGTGAAGCGAAACCTTCGGTCGAAAATGCCAGACAAAAAAATGAGAATCTGATTTCACAACACAAGCTGGAGCGCTGGGCCCGCCAACGTATCAGCGAAAATGCAATCGCCGCCTATTCGTTTGAAACGATCAATCGCGTGTTCTCGAATGATGACGTGTTGCCGACGCTTTTACGGGGACATGCCTTCGGTATTGCCAATGCCATTTCACCCATCCGAAATTTTTTATTGAAGCAGGCAACCGGGCGATAATTTTGCATAGGGTGCGCCCTGGCGCACCATCTACACGCACGCTGCGATGGTGTTTGTTGGTACACGACACACGCACCCTATAGCTTTGGTAGATTTAATTACAATTTAATCTGCCCGTGGGAGCAACTGTCTGCATCAGATAGTTGCCGCCTCCCATTCGGTGCCATCGCGCAGCATGGCATTTAGCTGGGTGATGAAGGATCTCAGGCAGGC
>JAYSXB010000290.1:0-2832 GCA_043717775.1 Arenimonas sp. | reverse complement strand
CCGACCCGTTTAGTCGTGGCCATATTTGTCCCAAGGGAAATGCGATTCTGGATTTGGAAGCCGACCCTGACCGTTTGCACAAACCGATGCGGCGCATTGGCGATGCCTGGCAGGAAATATCCTGGGACGAAGCCTTCGCGCTGGCGGGTGAAGAACTGGCCAATATTCAAAAAGAATACGGCGCTAATAGCATTGCCAGTTATTTGGGTAACCCGAATGTGCATCATTTCGGCCATATTGCCTACCTGCCTTTTTTATTGAAAATAATTCGTAGCCAAAATGTTTTCAGCGCATCGTCAGTCGATCAATGGCCACATCAATTAGTCAATGCACAAATGTATGGTCATCAATTTTTATTGCCGATTCCCGATATTGATCACACCGATTATTTCTTGATACTCGGTGCTAATCCCATTGCATCCAATGGCAGCTTGATGACCGTGCCCGATGTTAAAGAACGTATCAAGGCGTTGACTGCTCGCGGAAAATTGGTCGTGATTGACCCACGCCGCACTGAGACTGCCGCTGTTGCCAGTGAGCACCATTTCATTAAACCAGCGACAGATATTTATTTTCTTATTGCGTTTATTCAAGCACTAATCGAAATCGGCCCAACACGTTTGCAAGCTTATGAAGGAAAATTAGCAGGCTTTAATGACGCAATGTCTGCCATCAAAAATTTTGAAATTAAAAATATTGCTGAGCTGACCGGAATCACCTCAGAAAGCATAAAAACCCTGGCCAGCGATTTTTATCATGCCGATATAGCCGTGGTTTATGGCCGCATGGGCGTTTCCGTGCAGGAACACGGCAGCCTTAGCCAATGGCTTATGCAGCTGATTAATATCTACACTGGCAACCTAGATAAAGTTGGCGGTGCTTTGGTCAATGAAGCCGCCCTGCCCATCACCGGCAAAGGCACTTCAGCTGGCCCACGCGGGCGTTGGCATAGCCGGGTACGTAATTTGCCCGAATTCGCCGGTGAATTACCGGTGTCGGTTTTGTGCGAAGAAATTAGCACCGAAGGCGAAGGCCAGATTCGCGCCTTATTTACCAGCGCGGGAAACCCGGTATTATCGACACCGAACGGTAAAGCGCTTGACCAAGCCCTCGAAAAACTCGACTTCATGGTAAGCATGGATGTTTATATTAATGAAACCACCCGTCATGCCGATTTGATTTTGCCACCGGCTTCGTTTCTTACGCAGGACCATTACGATTCGGTATTCAACGCCTTCGCTGTGCGCCGGGTTGCTCGATTAAATCAACCAATTCGTGAGCGTGATGAAGACGAGCGCGCCGATTGGGAAATTATCAATGGCATTGGAGCCGCCTTTGCGAAAGCGACCGGTAAAGACTGGCAAGCACTGCCGCCACCTAAACAAATGATTGCGATGGGATTAGCTCGTGGCAACTCGGGTCTGAGCATGCAGGATTTGGAAGCGGAAGAACATGGCATGGATTTGGGTCCGCTACGGCCTTCATTGATGACAAAACTGGAAACCAACAGCGGCAAGATTGAGGCAGCGCCGGAATTATTTATGCAAGCATTGGCGGAACTTCAGATTCCGGATCAACACGATAAAAACTCACTGCAATTGATCGGTCGTCGCGATATCCGCAGCAATAATTCGTGGATGCATAATTCGCCGCGTTTGGTGAAAGGTAAAACCCGCCATCAATTGCTGATGCATAAAGTTGATCTGCTGAAACGCGAGATTACCGATGGAAAATTGGTCCGTGTACGTTCTGATATCGGTGAAATTCAGGTTGAAGTGAAGGCCAGTGATGAGTTAATGCCGGGCGTGGTGTGTTTACCACATGGTTTTGGCCATCAACGTGATGGCTTACGCATGAGCCAAGCCGAAAAAGTATTGGGCGAAAGCTACAACGATTTGACCGGTGCAGGCTTATTGGACGGGCCGTCCGGCAATGCCGCCTTGAATGGTGTCAGGGTTTGGGTCGAAGCAGTCTGATTTATCGTAGGAGCGTCCTTTAGGCGCGACAGACCTGGCGGGAATTATCGCGCCTAAAGGACGCTCCTACGTCAAATTACTTTAATCGACAATCTTAATTATCACTTTGCCTTTCGCTCTGCCTGCGGCTAAATATTCAAAAGCTTCAATGCCTTGTTCAAATGCAAACACCCGGTCAATAACAGCGCGTATTTTTCCTTGCTCGATCATAGGCGTAATTTGACTTAGCTGCTCGCCATTCGATTCGGTGAGATAACGAAAGTAGCGTGCATCTTTTGCTTTCGCTGCGGCATAAACCTTGCGCGCCATCATCCACATAATGAAACGCACGATGGGATTGGCGCCAAATTTTTCACGCATCTCAAGATCCGGTGGTCCTGCAACGCTAATCACTACACCACCGGTTTTAATTTGTGCAAAGGCTTGCAGGGTTTGTTCGCCACCAAGGGTATCAAACACGCCATCGTATTGATTTTTGATGTCGGCAATATTTACTTTGTCGTAACAGAAAACTTTATCGGCACCCAGTGCGTGCACCCAATCGGCATTTTTCGCGCTCGTTGTGGTGTGTACGATAAGGCCCATCTGTTTTGCATATTGAATAGCAAAACTGCCAAGGCCACCGGAGCCGGCATGAATCAAAATACTATTGCCGGGTTTTAAATGCGCGCGATCAACAAAGCCTTGCACCGTCGTTAAAGCGACCAAGGGGAATGATGCACTTTCTTCGTAGCTACAGTTCGTTGGCATCAAGGCTACGAACGCTTCGGGCTGAACCGTATATTCGGCAAAGGCACGCAGGCTTTCACGGCTGGCGCGCACAAAGACTTTATCGCCAATGTTGAACTTGCTGACG
>JAYSXB010000289.1:0-2840 GCA_043717775.1 Arenimonas sp. | reverse complement strand
GCCTAACCATTGATTACGGCCCGTATGGTTGGCTGGAAAATTTCGATCCCGATTGGACACCCAATACCACCGATGCCCAAGGCCGCCGTTATGCCTATGGCAAACAGCCCGCTATTGCGCAATGGAATCTGAACCGGCTTGCCGGTGCGATTGCTGTCTTGCTACCCGACCATGAAGCATTGCGGCTGGGCTTGAATCGCTATGGCGAAGTATTTAATCAAAATCACCGGGCAATGAATGCTGAGAAACTCGGGCTTTTGCAATCCCATGAAACCGATGCCCTGTTAGTGCAGGATCTTTTTAAAATAATGCAGCAGCTACAAATAGACATGGCATTATTTTTTAGAACATTGGCCGATATCGATTTAAATGCTATTTCATTAGTGCCATTCCAAAGTGTATTTTATGATGAATCACTTCGAGATTCGCATAGTAGCGACATACTCGACTGGCTTACCCGTTACGCCACACGTATTCAACAACAGGCAGATAGCAATGAAGCCAGGCGCGAGCGCATGCATGCCGTGAATCCGCTTTATGTGCCGCGTAATTGGCTTGCACAGCAAGCCATCGACGCTGCCGAGCAGGGTGATGCCACCGAATTGCATACCTTGATGGAAGTATTACGCAAACCCTATCAACAACAAACAGGTCGCGAACGCTTTGCTTTGCCGCGCCCGGAATGGGCGCGTAATCGTGCCGGTTGTTCGATGTTGTCGTGTAGCTCATAACATCGTTTTGTTGTTGCGCAATTGTTATTCGTATCCTATGACGTAGGAGCGCTCACGAGCGCGAAAAATCTGCGACGCAAATAAGTAGTTCGTCATCTAAGCCCAGCATAATGGCGTTTTATTTTATTTTATCGACACCGAAGACTTAAGGTCTGTCGCGCCCTTGAGCGCTCCAGCGCAGGGTGTCATGGAATCATTGGTGCTGGATGTTCGATGTTTCTTGTAGTTTGTGATTACTTTTTATATCACTGCAGTTCATCATTGCTTTTGCGCAATAGCCACTATTTAACAGGCTGTCACAGCTTTTTTCGCGATCCGTCTTTCAAAATCACTTCATAAAACGTGAAGGTTTTGTATGTTTTTACTCGCTGTAACACCATGATTCAGTTTCACGCTGATTTTGACTACTTGTCACATCTGACTTGATAAAACTGTGACGTGATCGCAGAAATTCGTAAATCGTGATCAATAAACTGCGCCCATCGAATCAATCGATTCTTTTCTTGCGGAGATAGTGACATGCGCTTTACAAAAACTTTATTGGCAACTGCTTTTCTCGCTGCCCTGCCTATGATGGCAAGTGCAGAGTCACAATTCTCGACAGCTGCGGGTCCAAGTTCGGTTTCGGCAAAACTTAATTTCCAGGTCGTAGTTCCAAGAATTCTTTATCTGCGTGTGGGTACCGGTACTAACTTGGCAAACAACACCGCTATCGACACGATCACTTTTACCGTGCCGGGTGCAAATGTCGGTGACAGCACATCAATCGCTGGCACCGGTGGTGATCTGGCTCCTGGTGTTACCGCACGCGTTGTTGCCAACGCCGGTGTTGTTACCCTGAGTTCCAACACACCAGGTGCTCTTACTACTGGTACTGCCGGTGAAGTAATTCCTTACACCCAAATCACTACCACTTCGGCGATATTGAGCTCGGCGACCGCATTGCCCGCACCTGCATTGGCAGCATCGGGTGCTACTTCGGTGGTGTTGACGGCAGTCAATCGTGTCACCAACCAAGATGCAAAATGGACCTTCAATTATTTGAACAATGCTGTTGTGGCAGCCGGTACCTACGGCGGCACGGCAGCAAAAAATGGTGAAGTCACTTACACGGCTGCGATGCCTTGATTTAAGCCCCATGTGTCAGCACTATTGTTGATATCATCGGCTGGTCAGCATTGATTAGCGTTCATGAAGCCGACTCTTATGACGTCGGCTTTATTTTTTGGAGGACTACATGATGCGCACGTTTCGACAGTCTTCCTGTCTTATCCTGTTGATAGCAGTCATTCCCGCCGCACCAGCTTACAGCTACGCAGTCACCATTACCGCCGGGCCACGTGCCATTTATTTGCAAGTGGGCAATGGTAGTTTCACCGGTACGTTTAATGGTGGCGGTAGCCCCGGAACGAATACAACGGTCAATCTGGTGACCGTCACGGTGCCTGCGGCACAAGTGGGCGATGGCACGGCGCAGGCCATGACAACCAATAGTACCCAAACTAACAGTTTTCTTGATAACTTCACTTTTTGCACGGTCCCAGCCCAAGTCTATATTGGTGGCTATTTCCGTTTGCCAGGCACCACCGGGACCGCCACCTTGACGGTGAATACGCTGGCAACATTGACCACTACTGGTTCTTCAATTCCATTCACTAAAATAAGCTGGGTAGGCTCGGGAATTGGCGACACTGGAGTGCAGGCAATACCTAGCGGAACTTTCACTGGTGGAACGCAGACTCTAACGACTTTTCCGGTCAATACCTGGCGCGAGAGCTGCCATGCCTTCTCGTATCTGAATGATCAGGTCGTAGGGTCGGGCACTTATACCGGCAGTGCAACCTACACCCTGAGTGCGCCATGACGAATCGTTGCCTGTTTGCATTATTGATATTGATCGCAATGAATGTTCCGGTTCAAGCAGCGACGTATCCCGTGGATGATCGCGGTACGAATGTGCATCAACCGATAGTTCGTACAAAATGGTTAAGTAACACGCCGACTCGCCAAGCTAATTCCGCTATTACCGGTGTAGTTGTAGTTGATGTTCAACTCGACACGACAGACTGGAAAGGCAAGCCCGGAAAAATTTACATGCTGTTGGCCCCG
>JAYSXB010000288.1:0-7278 GCA_043717775.1 Arenimonas sp. | reverse complement strand
CTGAAGGCGAACTTGCAGCTTATAAATTGGAACAATAATGATATTGCCGATGGTGGCCTTGGTCGGACGGCCTAACGTCGGCAAGTCCACGTTATTTAATGGTTTGACGCGCACACGCGATGCCTTGGTTCATGATGAACCCGGCGTTACGCGTGATCGCAATTACGGCTTTTGCCGATTGATTGAAAACTTGCCATTTATCGTTTGCGATACCGGTGGTTTATCGGGTGATGAAGAAGGTCTGGCAGGCGCGACTGCAAAACAATCGCGTGCAGCGGTTGATGAAGCAGATTTGGTGTTATTTGTCGTTGATGGCCGTGAAGGCCCGTCGTCGATGGATCAAAACATTCTGCCCTGGTTGCGTCGTTGCGGTAAACCTATTGTTTTAGTCGTGAATAAAACCGATGGCGTGGATGAAACCAACGCTATCAATGAATTCTCACGTTTCGGCATCGACACGAAAATTGCTACAGCTACCGCACATCAGCGTGGTATTCCGCAGTTGCTCGAAGCCATCAAAGCGCGCTTGCCGGCAGCGTCGGATGCCGATATCGACACCTCGGCAGAAACCGATCCCAACGAAATTCGCTTGGCCTTTATCGGGCGTCCCAATGTGGGCAAATCGACCTTGGTCAATCGCCTGCTGGGTGAGGAACGCGTTATCGCTTCCGAAGTTCCGGGCACTACACGCGATTCGATATCAGTCGATTTAGTACGCGACGGAAAAAAATATCGTTTGATTGATACCGCAGGCTTGCGTCGTCGTTCAAAAGTAGAAGAAGCGGTAGAAATTTTCAGCACATTTAAAACATTGCAATCGATCGAGACGGCTCAAGTCTCCGTTGTGATGCTGGACGCCGGTGAAGGCGTTACCGAACAAGATGCCACCGTGCTGGGTCATGTACTGGAAGCGGGCAGGGCCTTGGTTATTGCAGTTAATAAATGGGATGGTCAAAGTACCTATCAGCGCGACCAAACTATCGGCATGCTGGAACGGAAACTATCGTTCTGTACTTGGGCCGAGCGTGTCACGATCTCGGCCAAGCATGGCACCGGTATGCTGGAATTATTCAAAGCCATCAATCGTGCGCATGAATCGGCTACCCGGGTATTTGGTACATCGGAAGTCAATAAAGCGCTCGAAATTGCCGTCGAAACCAATCCGCCGCCGGTTCAAAACGGCAATGTTGCCAAGCTGCGTTTCGTGCATCCCGGTGGCACGAATCCACCGACCTTTATTGTGCATGGCACGCGTTTGAAGAAGTTACCCGTCAGCTACAAACGCTATCTCGAAAACTTTTTCCGCAAGCGTTTCAAACTCAGCGGCACGCCGGTTCAATTCATTTACAAAGAAACCGTCAACCCGTTTGAAGGCAAGAAAAACGTGCTGACCGAAAAACAAGTTAAATCACGCCAGCGCTTGATGAGACATTCCAAAGGCAAGTGATTTGACTGCCGTGTTTCATGAAAATATCAGCTTGGGCATTCTTGCTGGCGGTCGCGGCTCACGCTTAAATGGTGCCGATAAAGCTTTCATTCGTTATCAAAACGAGTACCTAAGCCAGCGCATTTTAAATAAGCTTGATGCTCGTTTTGCTGCGCAATTAATCAGTGCACGTGAACACGATGCACGCTATCTGCCGATGAATTTAGAACCAGTGTTCGACAAGCGCACTGCATTTTCTGGGCCTTTGGCTGGCATAGAAGCATTGCTCCAAGCGACTAAAACCGAATACTTGCTAAGCCTGCCGGTCGATATAAAATATTTGCCGCGAGAGCTCATCGAACAATGGCTGGTTACACCCGAACGCCCGGGCTTGGTTTTGCAAGATGCCAATGGCCTGCAGCCCTTATTTGCGCTGTGGCATGTTGCAAGCAGCTTGTCAGTGGTTACACAGTCGCTGGATCAACATGCGCAAGCCGTTCATTTAGTGATATCGCAATTAAATTTCAAAATTATCACCCGCGCCGACATTCAAATCGGTAATCTAAATACCCCCGAAGATTTCGAATTCCTGTGAACTCAACTTACCCCCAAAGAATTAGTTTTTCCGATGCGCAAACGATTATTGATGATGTCGCTTCCGCAAATCGCACACCAGTAGAACGCGTTCCTTTGGCGCGTTCATTAAATCGCGTTCTGGCCGAAGATATTATTGCGGCGGTATCGCTGCCAAATTTTGATAACGCCGCCATGGACGGCTACGCCTTGCGTGCCGAAGACTTGAATGAATATGCCAAGTCCGGTTTTGAAATCATTGGCGAACAATTTGCCGGCGCACCGAAAGCTTTCGTGATCGAAAAAGGCCAGTGCATTCGCATTACCACCGGCGCCATGTTGCCCGAGGGCACTGACACGATTGCCATCAAGGAAGACAGTAGCGAAGAGCAGGGTAGTGTGAAGTTTCATGCGCCGATTAAATTCGGTGCCAATATTCGTCGTGCCGGTGAAGATGTTTCCGTCGATGACACTATTGCAAAAGCCGGGCAAGTATTAAAAGCCGCGAGAATCAGTTTGCTGGCTGCTGTTGGCTTGCATGATGTGGCCTGTAGTACACGTCCGACTGTTGCCATCTTTACCAGCGGCGATGAACTACAATCACCAGGGCAGCCTCTACAACCGGGCCAGATTTACGATAGCAATCGCGTCTTGCTACAAAATTTACTACTTGCCGAAGGCTTGGAGCCTGTTGCTTGGCCAGTATTGCCAGACGACCCAGCCCGCATTGAAACGGCATTAAAAGACGCAGCCTTTTCTTTTGATGTGGTCATTACCTGCGGCGGCGTGTCTGCCGGCGAAAAAGATTATCTGCCGGCATTTCTCGAGGCGCACGGACAAATACATTTCTGGAAAGTCCGTATGAAACCCGGCATGCCACTATTATTTGGACAAGTCGGCAAAACTTTATTTCTGGGTTTGCCCGGCAATCCGGTATCGGTGCTGGCGACTTTTTTAAGTCTTGGTCGTCGCTTATTGGACGGGCTTCAGGGTAGGGCAGAGCAACGCAGTTTATTGCGGGCGCAATTGTCGCAAGGTATCAATAAGCAACATGCGCGCCTGGAATTTATGCGCGGCGATTTGCATATCGATAATCAAGGCATGATTTCGGTCACGCCCAATGCCGCCACTGGCTCTCACCGTCTTCGTGCAGCGGCAGAATCCAACGCACTGATTATGTTGCCCGAAGGCGAGGGCAATATTGCTGCCGGTGCCATGATGCGCGTACTGCCTTATGGTCGTTGGTTGTCGTAATCCGTGACTAGTCGCATCACCGACATCACGCCTGAACAAGCCCTCGCTATGCAAGCACAGGGCTCTTTGTTGATCGATGTCCGTGAAGCCAATGAGCATGCTCTCGGTCTGCCTAAAAACGCACTCGCTATTCCACGTGCCGAACTTGAATTAAATGCGGCGTTACATATTGAAAATCTGGACACCCAGGTTTTACTGATTTGCGGTAGCGGCATGCGCTCGATGATGGCGGCACAAGCACTTTCAACGCAGGGTTATAAAAAACTTTTCAATGTGCTGGGTGGCTTTCAGCGCTGGACTTCAGAAAAATTTCCAATTGAAGCCAGCAATCTCGATCAAGATTTCACCGAACGATACGCAAGACATTTGCGTCTGCCACAAGTGGGTATTGAAGGACAAAAAAAACTTGAGCAATCGCATGTCGTGCTTATCGGAGCCGGTGGTCTTGGCTCGCCAGTCGCCTATTACTTAGCGGCAGCCGGTGTTGGCACTATCACCATTATCGATAACGATGTGGTCGATAAAAGTAATTTGCAACGACAAATTTTACATGCCGAAGCCGACATAGGTTTTCCGAAAGTAGATTCTGCTGCGGCAAGTCTTCGGGCACTGAATCCTCGCGTTGAAATTAAAACACTTCAACAGCGTTTAACCGCCGACAATGTGCATAGTGCCATTTTAAATGCCGATGTCGTTATTGATGGTTCGGATAATTTCCCTACACGTTATGTATTGAACGATGCCTGCGTTGAGTTAGCCAAGCCCTTGGTCTATGCCGCCGTGCAACGCTTCAGCGGACAGATAAGTGTGTTTGATGCAGGTCGTCATCGTGGCAGCGAACCCTGTTATCGCTGCCTGTTTCCAGAAGCGCCTTATGGTGAAGATGCACCCAATTGTGCGGAAGCTGGCGTGCTCGGCGTACTGCCCGGCGTGATGGGACTTTTACAAGCTACTGAAGCGATCAAGATTATTTTGAATATCGGCAAATCATTATCGGGCCGCTTGCTGCAATTTGATGCGCTGGCCATGCGATTTAGCGAGATTAAAATACCGGTAGATCCGCAATGTGTCGCATGTAAGGCCGTAAGCCGCAATCAAAAATAATATTGACGTAGGGTGGATCCCACCGTTTTTTGGTGGTATCCACCAATCCACGTCGTTGCGATGTGTGGTGGATCCACCACAACCCACCACCGTTGCAATGTGCGGTGGAATCGCCAAGAGCGGGCGGTTCCACCCTACATGCGAAGCGGCAAATAAATTTTACCTAACGTGTGGTTGCTGGTTAGGATTTGTTCAATACATTACACCTACAATACAGATTCAAGCCAAAATTCTGGAGTTAGGAAATGGCGGCAATCAATAATAAAAAGCCGCCTCGAATGATGCTTTTATTTATTATTCTCACATTGGCATTTACCTCTTCTAATTTACATGCGGCATATGCCTTCATAGTACCCGACGAAGCCACTACGCTGGACTCAGTCGATGTAATTGGCACGCGCAGGAGCTTGTCGAATTTTCCCGGTTCTATCACCATTGTTGACGCCACTGCATTGCAAGAGGGGCAGCGCAAAGTCAGTCTGTCAGAATCCCTGGCGCGAGTGCCAGGCATTACCGTACTTGATCGACAAAACTATGCGCAGGATTTACAGATACAAAGCCGAGGCTTTGGTGCGCGTTCAACTTTTGGTATTCGTGGTGTCAAACTGATTGTCGATGGGATTCCCAATTCTGCCGCCGATGGTCAAGGCCAGGCTGGTAGTTTTCCGCTTGATGCTTTGGACCGGATTGAAGTTCTACGCGGGCCACTGGCACTGCAATATGGAAACGCAGCCGGTGGCGTGATTGTGGGTTACACCGATCTGGAAAACTGGCGAGCCAATCATTTTAATTTATGGGTTGGCGACAATGACAGTTATCGAGCATCGGCCGGTCTTGACGATGCAAACGAGAGTGCAGCTTGGCGATGGCGTGTTGACGTGAATCGTTTCGTTACCGATGGTGAGCGTCTACATAGCGCAGCCGAGCGTTCACAGCTCAATACTGTTGTGCAATGGACGCCACGTGAAGGTGAGCGTATTTCGCTGACTTTCAATGCTTTATCCCAACCGGACACTCAGGACCCGTTAGGTTTGACTCGTCAGGCACTGCAATCAGATTTTTACGGCACCGATGCACCAGCGCTAACGTTCAACACGCGTAAAAGCATAGAAAATCATCAACTGGGTTTGCAGTGGCAGCGTGAATATAAAAATGATCGCCGCGTTTGGCTCGGTGCGTATTATATCGAGCGCGACGTTTTGCAGTTCCTTGCTTTGCCAGTTGGCGCGCAGGTTCCTGCAAGCAATTCAGGCGGCGTAATTGATCTGGGACGACGCTCCACGGGAATAGCAGGTGGTCACCAATGGAGTGCAGAAAACGGCGCAATCTCTGTCGGTTTCGACAGCACTCAGTTACAAGAATTACGTCGTGGCTACGAAAACTACATTGGCAATGAACTCGGAGTACGTGGTCGATTGCGTCGTGATGAACTCAATCGCGTAGGCAAGAATGAGGTATACGCCATTGCCGATTGGTATCCCAAGAAAGGATGGAGCATACTCGGCGCGCTTCGATATTCAAATATTCGTTTCGAGTCCGACGATAATTATTTTGCCGCTGCTAACGGCGATGACAGCGGAAAATTGGAATACAAGGAATCTTCCATTTCGCTCGGTGTATCGCGTGCCTTTTCTAATGGCGAAATATTCGCAAGCCTAGGGCGTGGCTTTGAAACTCCCACGGTGACTGAACTGGCTTATCGTCCAGACGGTAGCGGTGGCTTCAACTTTGGCTTAAGCCCGGCGCATTTTATTTCGGCTGAAATAGGTGCGCGCTGGCGCCGTGAAAGCAGTCAAGCCAATATTACTTTTTATCGCGTCAGTGCTGAAGACGAAATTGTGCCAGCCGATAGTCGTGGTGGCCGAGCTAGCTTCGCCAATGCTGCGCGTACCGATCGAATTGGACTTGAAGCAGGTTGGTCAGGCAAGCTGGGCAATGCATGGACTTATGCACTTGTAGCCAATTGGATTCATGCACGCTTCGATCAAAGCTTTAGCTATAACATATTTACAAATGGCGTGAACCTCCTGCGCACGGTGGATGAGGGAAACCGCATACCCGGCATTCCGCGTGCTGATGGCTACGCCGAACTAATGTGGCACTCATCCGATGCCAGCTTCAATTCAGCACTTGAGATGCGAATTAGCGACACCATCGCCACCGATGATCGCAATACCGATCTTGCAAACGCTTATTCAAGGTTTGCACTGCGAATGGCGTGGCGTCCATCAAAGGCACACGGTTGGAACGGATTCATTCGCGTGGACAATCTATTTAACCGGCAATACGTCGGCTCGGTCATTGTTAATGAAGCAAATAGTCGCTATTTTGAGCCCGGGGCTGGCCGCGGTTTCACTATAGGGATTGGCTGGGACGGCCTCCAACCTAAATAGAGATCGACCCGAAATACTGAGGCTTTTTTAATAGCGTCAGGCTGATTTATTCATGGAAATCATCGATATTAATCAGTCTCTAATGTTTTGCAGTTTAAAATTTACGTGTGTCTAGTTACGGCGGTATTAAAGCTTGGAAGACCGTAAGCCGCAATCAAAATAATATTCACGTAGGGTGGATCCCATCGTTTTTTGATGGTATCCACCAAGCCCCACCACCTTTGCAATGCATGGTGGAATCGCCAGGAGCGGGCGGTTTCACCCTGCGTCGATCCAATTTCTAGCACTTGAATTCACCATTTTTCATGTACGTTGGCGCACAGACCCGCATTCATGGTTTGGTTGAAGATTAGATGTGCATTTCACAAAAAAATATTTTCTTGCTAATTGCTGCGTTGTTAGCGTTTGGAGACTTCGATGCCTGATCACTTATCACCCGAACTACTAAAAAAGATGCATGCCTATTGGCGCGCTGCAAATTATTTATCGGTGGGGCAAATATATTTGCAGGGTAATCCCTTACTCGAA
>JAYSXB010000287.1:0-7309 GCA_043717775.1 Arenimonas sp. | reverse complement strand
CTACTTGCGGGATCAACATCGAACTTGGTTGGCCAAGCATGGCCGCTTCGGCTTCAATACCGCCAACGCCCCATCCAAGTACACCAAGGCCATTGATCATGGTGGTGTGCGAATCGGTACCGAAAACGGTATCTGGAAATGCATAGAGCACGCCGTCGATGGTACGTTCCATCACGACACGTGCGAGGTTTTCAAGATTGACTTGATGCACGATGCCGGTGTTGGGCGGTACGACTTTGAAATTATTGAAGGCTTTTTGTCCCCAACGCAGAAAGCTGTAACGCTCGCCATTACGGGCAAATTCGATCGCGCCGTTTTCGTCGAGTGCGCTGGCTTTGCCGAACACGTCCACCTGCACCGAATGGTCAATCACTAATTCAGATGGAATAAGCGGGTTGATATTGGAAGCTGAGCCGCCAAGTTTTACCACCGCGTCACGCATTGCCGCCAGATCTACCACACAAGGAACGCCGGTAAAGTCTTGCAGCACCACGCGGGCAGGCATGAAGGCAATTTCAGTGTCCGGTTCTTTCTTGGCGTCCCACTGGGCAATCGCTTCAATGGATTCTTTGGTGACCGACACGCCGTCTTCGTGGCGCAACAGGTTTTCGACCAGAATCTTGATTGAATAGGGTAGGCGCGCCAGATTGTATTTCTGGCCTAATTTGGCTAGCGAATAAATGGTGTAAGACTTGCCGTTAACGCTGAGTTGATCGCGTGTGGCGAAGGAGTCGGACATGAAAGGCTCCTGAAAAAGATTGGCTGAAGTTGTTGGCTATCGATTCAAACAGAAACAGCGCGTTTGAAGACCCATATTATGCCCGAAATTGAGCTCTTTTGCCGCGCTAGTTGCGTACTTTTTTCGAGTTTTTACTGAAAATATTGTGTGCTTCAACGCTGTTAGCCGATTTTCTTGGATGCTATCCTTTGAATATTGTTTCCACTTTAGTCGGCCGATGCCCTTGAAATTTCCTCTTAGTGGTGTGGTTATCACAAAAAATGAAGCCGATCGTATTGTGCGGTGCGTGCAGTCATTACTAAAAGTCTGCCAAGAAGTTATCGTGCTTGATTCCGGTTCCACTGACGACACCCCTCGATTGGCCACTGAAGCCGGTGCAAAAGTGGTGCATCAGGATTGGCTGGGATTTGCTGCACAGAAAAATGCCGTCATCCAATTGGCCAATAATGCTTGGGTTTTTTTGCTTGACGCTGACGAGTGGTGCGAAGACGCCGATATTGCAGCGCTTCAAGCGTTAATGGCATCACCCGAGCTTGAAACTGCTGATGTATGGAATTGCCAACGGCAAACCTATTTTCTGGGCAAATCTTTATCATTCGGTGGCCGCGAGAAAGAACCCGTTGAGCGTGTCTTTCGCAATAGTCTGCGTTATTTGCCTGCGCAGGTTCATGAAAAGCTAGATTTGAAAAATCGAGTGGTTAAATCTGCCAATATCAGAATTCAGCATGACACTGCACGTAGTTACGAAGAATTCTCTTTAAAGCTCGATTCTTACGCTGCCTTGTTCGCCGAGCAAAATGCCCGTAAAGCTAAAAAAGTTTATGCTGGCCAAGCCCCTATTCATGCCGTGTTTTATTTATTGAAGAATTATGTTTTTCGCGGTGGTTTTCTCGATGGCAAGCAGGGCTTCTACTATCACTGGCTACATGCACGCTATGTCTGGATGAAATACCAGCTTTTGGCTCAAAAAGCCCGCACAAATACTTTTTAGGAAATTTTATGTGGTACTTAATTATCGGCACCGATGTTGCCAACTCGCTGGAAAATCGTATCGCGGCGCGTCCCGCTCACTTGGCGCGCTTGCAAGCCTTGGCCGATGCCGGACGTTTGAAAATAGCCGGGCCCTTGCCAGCCATTGATTCCGAAAATCCCGGTGCCGCCGGATTTACCGGTAGTGCGATTATTGCCTCGTTTGAAAACCTGCAGCAGGCTCAAACCTGGGCATTGGATGATCCGTATTTGGAAGCAGGTGTTTATGCCAAAGTGGAAGTCAGGCCCTTCAAATTGGTGCTGCCGTAATGGAATCGAGCTATCGCATTGAAAAAATTCGGCTCGCGATCGAGTCTTCCTTGAAGCCATCGAGCCTGGACATCATCGATCAAAGCCATCGTCATGCCGGGCATGTCGGAGCAAGGGACGGACGTGGGCATTTTGATGTTCGTGTGGTGAGCGAGCTCTTTAAAGGCAAGCTGCCTTTGGCCAGGCATAGGCTGGTCTTTGCAGCGGTCGGTAATTTAATGGAAACCGACATCCATGCCTTATCAATCAAGGCCTTAAGTCCGGACGAAGTTTAAGTCCACTTTTGCCTTCACAAAGCCCTGATACTCGGCTTTGACGCTGTTATACTCACACTCGGTTGCCGCAAAATAGCTGCTAGTTCGCATGAACTAAGTTTCATAAGCTATTGATTGATAGTGTATTAAATCTGCGGTTTTTTAATTTTCAGTCGGGACTCGTCCCGGCGCCGGTTTAACGCCGGGCCACTTACCTACAGTATTCAAACAATGCGCCTTTCCACCATTAAGCTCGCCGGCTTCAAATCCTTCGTTGACCCTACCGTTATGCATCTGCCCACCAATATGACCGGTGTGGTGGGGCCCAATGGCTGTGGTAAATCCAATATTATTGATGCAATTCGCTGGGTGATGGGCGAAAGCTCGGCCAGCCGTTTGCGCGGTGATTCCTTGACCGACGTTATTTTCTCCGGCTCATCGACTCGCAAGCCAGTGAGTCAGGCCGTTGTTGAGCTGATTTTTGATAACTCGGATGGGGCGGTAGGCGGTGAATACGCGCGTTATGCCGAAATTTCGGTCAAGCGTTCGGTCAGCCGCGACGGCCAGTCCAATTATTATTTGAACGGTGCCCGCTGCCGCAGGCGCGATATCACCGATTTGTTTTTAGGCACGGGTTTAGGTGCACGCAGTTATTCGATTATCGAGCAAGGCATGATCAGCCAGATCATTGAAGCCAAGCCCGAAGATTTACGGGTTTATCTGGAAGAAGCGGCCGGTATTTCAAAATACAAAGAGCGCCGGAAAGAAACCGAATCACGCATTAAATCGACCCGCGAAAATCTTGATCGTCTGAATGATTTACGCGAAGAAATCGACAAGCAATTGGAACATTTGAAGCGCCAGTCGCGTGCTGCCGAGCAATATCAAACATTGCAAACCGATCGCCGTGAAAAAGACGCCCAAGTCAAGGCGCTCGAATATCGCCGCCTTGATACCGAGTCGAGTGCCTTGCGTGAATCGCTGACCGCCGATGAAGTCAAATTGCAAGAAATTCTGGCTGCTCAACGTAGCGCCGAAGCACAGATCGAAACCTGTCGCAGTCAACATACCGAAGCCAGCGAAAAACTTGGAAAAGTCCAGGCCGAAGGTTATCGCGTCAGCGGTGAGCTGGCACGTACCGAGCAGCAAATTCAGCATCAACGCGAACTAACGCAGCGTTTGGAAACGGCAAAAATCGAAGCACATACCGCGTTTTCGCAAATTGGTGAACACATCACCGGCGACGAAACGCAGATGACTGAACTGCATATTGCCAATGCCGAAGCCGAGCCAAAACTGGCCGCTTTGCAGGAAGAAGATGCCGGTCGCCAGGAAGCACTTCGCAATGCCGAACAAGCCCTGCAAGATTGGCAGCAGCGTTGGGATGCCTACGCGCGCAATCATGCAGAAGCCGCACGTTGGGCAGATGTTGAACGCACTAAAATTGAATATCTGGAAAAGCAGACGCTTGATGCGGCTAAACGCAGTGAAATTTTATCGAATGAGCGCGTCGGTTTAGACACCGATGCCATCGTGTCGGCACTGTCGAATATGAGCGCCGAGCACGATACTAAAAAAGCCAGTCTCGATGAGTTGTCCGAACAACTGGAAACCCGCAAAGCCAATTTGCAAACCCTGCAAGAACAGCAACGGGCCGGGCAAAATGAATTGTCGGAAACCCGCAAACAAATTCAAACCGCGCGTGGTCGTTTGGCGTCGCTGGAAGCCTTGCAGCATGCCGCTTTGGGTCAAGAAAAAAATATCGCCCTCGATTGGTTGAAGGCGCAAGACATTCACGGTAATACGCGTTTAGGCGAAGCATTAACGGTAGAAGCTGGCTGGGAAACCGCGGTTGAAACCGTGCTCGGCAGTTTGCTTGAAGCGGTCACCGTTGATTCGCCCGAACAATGGTTGGAAGCTTTATCCAGCCTGTCACAGGGTCGGGTCGCGCTGGTCTCGGCAGAAACCAATAATGATGCCGTTGCCGCGAATTCACTCGCAGCAAAAGTGCTGGGGCCTGCTTCGGTAAAACGCATATTGGCCAATATTCTGGTTGCCGAAAATTCCGATGCCGCAAAACGTATGCTGTCCTCATTGCAAGACGGCCAGGCAGTAATCACTCAAAGCGGTGAATGGTTGGGTCAAGGCTGGATTCGAGTTACACGCAGCGGTGAAGCCCAGCAAGGCGCCTTGACTCGCGAAAGCGAAATCAAGCAACTGCGTACCGACATCGAAAATTACGCGAAAAAAGAACAGGCGACCAATGAAGCGCTGACCTCCATGCGCGATAAATTACTGGAAGCCGAACAATTTCGCGAAGACGCTCAACGCAGTTTGTATTTGAATCATCGCAGCGTTTCCGAATTGGCCGGTTCCCTGCAAGGACAGAAAAGTCGTCTCGATTCGGCGCAGGCAAGGGTTGCCCGCATCGATGCCGACATCACGCAACTCAGCCAAACGCTGGAAGAATCGCAAACGCAGGTTCGTGAAGCGCGCACTCGTCTTGAAACCGCCATGAGCTCGATGGGTGATCTGGAAAGCGAACGCATGCGTCTGGATACCGAGCGTAAAGATTTCACCCAAGTTCGTGATAATGCCCGTAACACTGCACGTGAATCGCGTGAGCTGGCACATCAATTAGCGCTAGCTTTGGAATCGCAACGTACCAAGTTAAATGGCCTCACGCAGTCGCTGGCACGCATGGGTAGCCAACGCGCGCAATTGGAAATTCGCTTGTCGGAACTCACTGCGCAGTTGGCAGAAGGCGATGCGCCGGTATTGAAATTGCAATCGGAACACCAGGCCATTCTTGACCAACGTGTCATTGTCGAAAAAGATCTTGCCGCTGCGCGTTCGGCTTTGGACGGTATTGAAAACGAAATGCGCAAATACGAACAGGCGCGTCAACAGTCCGATCAAGCCGCTTTGGCACAACGCGAAGCCATCAATAAACGTCGTTTGGCCGAGCAGGCATTCGTGCTCAAATCCGAGCAATTATCTGAAGCCATTACCGCTGCTGGTTTGGAACTGGATTCGGTATTGCAGACACTGACAGAAAATCTTGATCTCGATGCGCTACAAAAGAATTTGATCGACATCGATAATAAAATGCGTCGCTTGGAGCCGGTCAATCTGGCCGCTATTTCGGAATATCAGGAACAAAGCGCGCGTAAAACCTATCTCGATAGTCAAAATGACGATTTGGTCAGCGCGTTGACAACACTTGAAGACGCCATCAAGAAAATTGATCGCGAAACTCGCGGTCGTTTCAAGGAAACCTTTGATCGTGTGAACCAAGGTGTGCAGGAATTATATCCACGCCTGTTCGGTGGTGGCCATGCCTATCTTGAATTAACTGGTGAAGATTTACTCGACACCGGCGTGTCCATCATGGCGCGTCCGCCAGGTAAACGAGTGTCGAATATTTCTCTGCTTTCCGGCGGTGAAAAAGCATTGACGGCGGTGGCATTGGTATTTGCCATTTTCCGTTTAAATCCGGCGCCGTTTTGCTTGCTGGATGAAGTCGATGCGCCACTCGATGAAGCCAATGTCGGTCGCTTCTCGGCGATGGTGCGCGAGATGAGCGAGAAAGTGCAGTTCCTGTTTGTTACCCATAACAAGGCAACAATGGAAGCGGCCAGTCAATTGAGCGGCGTGACCATGCGCGAGCCTGGTGTCAGCCGTTTGGTTTCAGTGGATCTGGATGAAGCCTCGCGCTTGGTTGGCGCAGCCTAAGGAGAATTGAATGGATTTCAGCGATACCGCGTTGCTAAGAATTGGCATTGCTGTTGCCTTCGTCATTCTTGTGGCTGTCATTCTGTTTAGCAGCCGAAAAAAACCGGAGCAGGGTATTCGTACCAGCTTGCATGACGACGGTGCTTCCAAACGAATGGAACCGACATTAAAAGATTTACTTGAAGCCGAAGAAAATGGTGAAAACGCTTCTGGTGAACATGACAATGACGATAGCGAAAAAGGCAAGCCCGGTTATCTTGATGTCGGTGCCAGGCCGCACAAAGATTTCGACAAAGTAGTCAGTCTCTTACTCGCGGCGCGTGCCGGTCAAACTTTGCAAGGCCCGGATTTAGTGGTTGCCGCCGAAAAAGCCGGATTGATTTACGGGCACCGGAATATTTTTCATCGCATGGTCGATAAAAACCATGAGCAAGGTCCGATCTTCAGCGTTGCCAATCTCGTACAACCGGGAATTTTTGATCTGCGTACCATTAAAGATCTGAAAACTCCAGGCATCCATTTTTTTATAACCTTGCCGGGGCCCGTCAGTGCATTGGACGCCTGGGATGCCATGCTGCCAACCGCGCAGCGTATGGCTGAATTGCTTGATGCCGTTGTACTCGACGATCAACGCAATGCCCTGAGTCGCCAGCGTATTTCCCATATTCGCGAAGAATTACGGACATACGACCGTCAACGCGAAAAATTGAATATCAAGCCAGGTAAGTAGCCCGGGTCATGGCTCCACCTGACCCGGGGGCTGTTATTGCATATTGCATATTGCGGAATACAGAGCGTGGCATCAAATTGAATTACTGGAACGATATCGCGGGTTTCCCGGGTCAGATAGAGCCATGACCCGGGCTACGGAAAACAAAATGCAAATCTCTGAACGAATCCTTCAATTAAAAAAACTTATTGAAGATGCCAACCATCAATATCATGTGCTCGATGATGCACAAATTCCTGATATTGAATATGATTTGCTGGTTCGCGAGCTTGAAGCGCTTGAAAAACAACACCCCGAGCTGGTCACTGCCGATTCACCCACACAACGAGTCGGTGCAAGCGCGCTGAAAGAATTCGCCCAAGTGCAGCACGAAGTCGCCATGCTTTCGCTGAATAATGCTTTTAGTGACGATGAGATTTTTGATTTCGTAAAACGCATCACCGACACCTTGAATATTACCGATCTGGGTTTTTCGGCAGAACCGAAACTCGATGGTCTTGCCATTAGCCTGCGTTACGAGAACGGTGTTTTTGTGCAGGGTGCTACCCGTGG
>JAYSXB010000286.1:0-19098 GCA_043717775.1 Arenimonas sp. | reverse complement strand
ACCGCTCCTACACCGCTCCCACCGGCAATCCCGATAGAATAGGCGGATGAATACTTCCGTGTCGTTTTTTGAATCCCTGAAACCGCTCGCAGGCCGTGCGCTCGAGCAGGCCTTGAATCGTGTGCTGGCCTTAGATCCGGACACGCAAGCGGCAATTTCGAAACTGGATCAGCGCCGTATCCAGTTGGCATTGGAAGCACCGGCAATTGCCTTGGAAATATCTGTTGAGGGCAATAAGCTAAGAGTCGGTCCGGTGCAAGACAGTGAGGCCGATTTAGGAATTCGCAGTACGATTTCCGGCGCCTTGTCGCAACTGCCTTTTTTTCGTTCCAGTAATGCAGCGCCAGTCGGAAAAGTACGCATTAATGGCGATGCCGAATTAGCCCGCCAATTACAACGTCTCGCGAAAAATTTTGATCCCGATTGGGATAAACCTTTCGCAGATGCTTTCGGCGTCATTATCGGTCCGCAAATTGCGAAAACTTTGCGTGAAGCATTCAAGCAAGGCGCCAGTTTCGCAAAAAAATTCAGCAAAGACGGCGTCGATTATTTAACCGAGGAATCACGTGACCTTATCAGCGGCGCAGAACAAGCGGCGTTTAATGAAGACGTCGATGATTTGCGTGATCGCGCCGAACGGATATTGGCGCGTTTCGAAAAATTGAAACAAACACAGGAGCCGGACGCATGAGTTCGACCTTACGTGCCGTGCGTATTGGTCGCGTGTTGCTACGCCACCGTCTGGATTCGCTGCTGGAAGATACCGCATTCGGAAAATGGTTATGGCTATTAAAACCTTTTACTCCTTCGCGTTCGGAAGAAGCTAATTTTCCTCGCGGCCAGCGCTTAAGATTGGCGCTGCAAGAATTAGGTCCGATTTTCGTCAAGTTTGGCCAGGTACTTTCAACACGTCGGGATTTATTACCTGCCGATATTGCCGATGAACTGGCAAAACTGCGCGACCAAGTGGCACCGTTTCCCGGCACGGCTGCAAAAAAAATAATAGAAACCCAATTAGGCAAACCGGTTGCAGAATTATTTTCAAGTTTCGATGAAACACCCTTAGCCTCGGCATCGATTGCCCAAGTGCATCCGGCTACCTTGCATAGTGGCCAAGCGGTAGTGGTGAAAGTATTGCGGCCCGGTATTGCCGAACAAATTAAAGCCGATATTGGTTTGCTGCGACATCTGGCAAAGTTTGCCGATCGTCATCATCCCAAAGCCGAAAAAATTCGTCCGCAAGAAGTAGTCGATGAAATTGAAAATACCTTGCAAGCCGAATTGGATTTGCAACGTGAAGGTGCCAACGCAAGTTATATGCGGCGCCTGTGGAAAGATTCGGACGATTTATATGTGCCGGAAGTTTTCTGGGATTACAGTAACGAGCAAGTGCTTACGCTTGAGCGCGTGTCGGGTATCGGTTCGGATGATGTAGCCGCCCTGACCGAAGCCGGAATTGATCTATCCAAACTCGCTGCCAAAGGAGTGCGACTTTTTTATACGCAAGTCTTTCGCGATAATTTTTTTCATGCCGATGCCCACTCGGGCAATATCTGGGTAGATGCAACGCGCAAAGACAATCCAAGATACATCGCGCTGGATTTCGGTATTGTCGGGCAATTGCCGCAACGCGATCAGTATTATCTCGCCGAGAATTTTATGGCGATGTTCAAAAACGATTACCGCCGCATTGCCGAACTGCATGTGCAGGCCGGCTGGATGCCATCGAATATTCGCATTGATGAGCTGGAAGCGGCTATTCGTGCCGTTTGCGAACCCTATTTCACCCGGCCGCTGTCGGAAATTTCATTAGCCGAAGTACTGGTCAAAATTTTCCGTACTGCGCAGCGCTATGAATTAACTGTACAGCCGCAGCTGATTCTGCTGCAAAAAACTTTATTGAACATTGAAGGGGTTGCGCGGCAACTCGATCCGAAGCTCGATTTATTTGAAGTAGCAAAACCGGTGTTGGAAACTATTTTGCGGGAACGCTACAGCCCTTCAACACTCATGTCGGAATTACAAAAGCGCATGCCGGAAATTATTTCGCAAACACCCGATATGCCGGGCTTGATTCGGAACTGGTTTTCTCAGCAGGTCAATGGCGAGCACCGATTGAAAATGCATTCAGACGAACTGGCAGAGCTGGCGCGTCAAACAAAGCAGGCTCAGTATCGTGTCGTGGCGATGATTTTGGCGGTCGGCCTGCTCATATGCGCGGTGTTATTTTACTTGTTTGATCTACAGTCGCCGCTTTATTTTCACTTGAATGTAAAAACATGGGCAGCGCTGAGCATCAGTTTTTTTGCCATGTTGGCGGCATGGTTTAAAAAAGCGTGAGCGAGTCTGAAACAGAACCCTTGATCGAAGCAAAGCCTTTGATCGAACTAAAGCCCTTGATAGAAGTGTTATACCGCGATGAATTTATTGCGGTGGTCAACAAGCCTGCAGGCTTAATGGCGCACGCCAGCGCCTTGGCGCGTGGCGAAGATGATTTTTTGCATGACCGTTTACGCGAGCAGTTTGGCTGCAAGATTTATCTGATTCATCGGCTTGATCGCGCTACCAGCGGCTGCTTGCTGATTGCTTTCGACAACCCGAGTGCTTCAACACTGGGCAAGCAATTCATGACGCGTGAAGTTGAAAAAAACTATCTCGCCATTTGTCGTGGCTGGCCGGACGAATTATTTACCATCGATTATGATCTGGACGGCGGACCGGGCAAGCCCGAAAAAAAGCCTGCAATTACACAATTCAAGCGGCTGGCCTGTGCTGAAATTGAAGTGGCTTCCGCCCATCATGAAAGTTCGCGTTATGCCCTTATGCAATGCACGCCCCACACCGGTCGCTTTCGGCAAATACGACGGCATTTAAAACATCTTTCGCATCATTTGATTGGCGATACCAGCCATGGCGATGGGCGACATAATCGCAATTTCAGAATGATGGGTGTGCACCGGATGTTGTTGCATGCATGGCAGCTCTCGTTCTTGCACCCGGTCAGCTCCGAAGCCATGAAAATTACTGCGACATGGGACGCAGAATTCGAAAAAGCCATGCAAAATCTGGGTTGGGATTGGACTGTTACTCAATGACTTTTGGCTCATGTCTTAAAAGACTGGCCGATCTAAGATATTTATTGCTAACCCTCTAAATAATCCTAATCATGTTTAGCTCATCGCAACACCAGAGCATCGTCATCCCCGCACAGGCGGGGACCCAGCGCCGTTGCTTCAATGCATCAAGTCTCTGGGTCCCCGATAAAAGCATTTGGGGATGACAATTGTTTTTGATTTTGTAATGACGGCAGTTGGCTTACCGATCATAGGATTGTTTAAAAGAGTAACTACACATCAAGGTTGGGGAAATTTGCGATAGCTAGCCAACAAACTACCATTAATTTGAAACATGATTCCAAGCAGCCACCAAGTGTGGCTAGCATAATCAGTAAACACAGAGAATTGAAATATGAAACTAGTCAATAATGTATTGATGGCAGTTCTCGTTGCGTTTTGTGCACTGCCAAACGACGGCTATGCAAAGATCAAGCAACTTGATAAAGCGATTCTTTCTTCAGAAAGTTTTATCAATGCACATCCGGATTTGATGCATCGCACACGCGGCTTGAATGCCTACAAGAAAGATCGGTTTAGTGAAGCATTCGCACATTTTAAACGCGCTGCCAAATTTGCCGATAAACCATCACAAGGCATGGTAGCCGAGATGCTTTGGAGCGGACAGGGTGTGGAAGTCAATCGGGCCTTGGCATACGCCTGGATGGACCTGGCCGCTGAACGACACTACCCCACTATGCTGGCGCATCGTGAAAAATATTGGAGTGTGCTAAGTGAAACCGAGCGCACACAAGCGATCAGCTTAGGGCAAGAGGTTTATGCAAACTATGGCGATGATGTTGCCAAGAAACGATTGGCAACGGCCTTGCGTCGTGCCAAGAATAGTGTGACCGGTAGTCGCACAGGGATGGTAGGTACTTTGAGTATTACCATCCAGACGTCCTCGGGACCGCATACTATTGATGGCTCGCAGTATTATCAAGATAAGTTTTGGAAGCCTGAGCTATATGCGAAATGGCAGGACGAAGCATGGAAAAACCCACCTAGCGGCAAAGTGGATATTGGCCCGCTTGAAGTAAGGCCGGAGCCTGTGAAGAAGTAAAGCAAAGGCCTGTCGAGTCTGGGATAATCAAGCCATCGTTATATCGGGTTTCAGCGATGGCCAAATTATTTTTCTATTACTCGGCAATGAATGCCGGCAAGACTACGACCTTGCTGCAAAGTGCCTACAATTATCATGAGCGCGGCATGCGCACGCTGATATTCACACCCAAGCTCGATAATCGTGCAGGCGAAAACATCGTTGCATCGCGTATCGGCCTGAAAGCAAAAGCGGTCGCGTTTGAGCGTGATGATGATCTGGAAATCTTGCTTAATCGCGCCATCGCACAGCATCAAAAAATTGATTGCGTGCTGGTCGATGAAGCACAGTTTTTAAGCAAGAATCAGGTTTGGCAGCTGACTGAAATTGTTGATCGACATAATATTCCGGTTCTGGCTTATGGCTTGCGTACTGATTTTCGCGGTGAGTTATTTGAAGGTAGCCAGTATTTATTGGCGTGGGCCGACTCATTGATTGAAATTAAAACCATTTGCCATACTGGAAAAAAAGCCACCATGGTCGTTCGCGTTGATGAAAATGGTCGCGCGGTGAAAGAGGGCCCTCAGGTACAAATTGGCGGTAATGAGCGTTATGTTTCGGTGTCGCGCAGTGAATTTAAAAAGATTATGGCAGGCGAAGGTCGAATCGATTTGCAACAGGCGGTATTGCCGCTGGATGATAGATCCGAGTATGACGAATAGATATTGCTGATGCCAAACAAACGATATAGCCGACCTTCAAAAAATCCTGATCTCACTTAAATTTTGCATGATCGCTGTAGGAGCGTCCTTTAGGCGCGACAGATCTGGCGTAATTTTTCGCGCCTAAAGGACGCTCCTACGAATATGGATTTTCAATTGCAGGCTTTGCTCAAATTTTGCAATTGTCGAATTTCCAGTCGGCGTTCGGGGTTTTCTTTTGTGGCTTCTGCCAATACTTTGACTCTTAAAGTTTCGCCATCGAATGAGCGTTGATTTCGGCAATAATAATTGGCACGCAAGGCAGTGCTGGCACGCAATAAATCCTGTTGTACAGGAGTTTGTTGTTTTAAAGTGGCCTGCACGCGGTCAAACACGGAATCATCCAGCGCAAAACTTTTTTGCAGTTCCTGTAAACGCAACCACGCGAGCACCAGTCCGGCTGAGCTGGTTTTGGCGGAGGATGTTGCAATTTTCAGGCGTTGATCGGCTAGTGCAATGTCGCTCTTGTCCATTGCCAGATTGGCCATTGCAACCGAGTAGTTTTGTAGTTGTGCTGATTTTTGTTTGATTGCCAGTGACATGCATCGTTCTGCAGTTTGCGTGGCTAGCGGGCTGCTTAATTCCTGTGCCGTTTGTGCTTGCGCAAGCAGGCAGGTGGCGGCAACGTATTGAGCGGTTTGTTGTGACTTGCCAAACAAGCGCTGAGCTTCGCTAGCGAAGGCAATGCCGTCTTGTGGGTTGTCGCGCTGTAGCGCGACATAAGCTTGCAGCATAGAAATTTCAGCAAGCTGTGGGCTTTCTTCGCCCCATTGCCGTTGATAATGTTCTTTGCTTGAAGTCAATAATCGCGATGCCTCATCGAGTTCATTTTTACCGATCAGGATTTCGGCCAGTGCTTGCTGGCTAGGACCATTGAGCGGATGGTTAATACCAAAACGATTCTGGCTAATATCGAGAGCTTGTCTAAAACCTGCCTCAGCTTCACGAAGATTGCCGGCACCACGATAAAAGCGGCCAAGGTCGTACCAAATACCGACGCCAAGCGCATTACGTTCACCACTGGCTTGGCGCAACATGGTGAGCGCTTCGCGTGCCTGGGTAATGGCTTGCGGATATTTTTTTTCATCGCCTAAAAGTTTTGCCAGGTCGGCAAGACTTTCTGCTTGCGGAGCTTTGTCTTTATTTATACTTTTACGAAGTTGCAGTGCCTTGCCAAATAAATCGCGGGCCACACTCACGCCGCCTTGTGCGCCGTGACAACGCCCAAGTTCGGAAAAATAATCCGAGCTGGCTTTCGGAGCTTTGTCGGCAATATCGTCAGCCACTTGTAAATAAGGTGCTAAATCACGCACACAGGCGGTGTTTTGGCCAAGCTGGCGCAGACTATGGCCGCGAATGGCGAGTGATTCCAGACGTAATTCTGCTGGCGTGTTGATGTCGAGCTGCATGAAGGCCATCGATTGTTTGTCGAGCAAGCGCAGGGCTTCGCGGTCATCACCCAGGCCCGAACGTAAACGTGCGATCAGTCCAAGTAATTCGGCGCGTGCCTGTGGCTGGTTAAGCAATTCGGTGTCGGCCCGGCGGACACCGGCATCGAGGAGTTCACGGACATTAATATCTTCCGGATTAGCCTTGTCGCCGGTATTTTCAAATAAGGCCACGATAAAACCTTGCATGGCTTCGGCGCGATTGGCCTCTTTTAATGCTTGATCAGCTTGCCAACTGGTGATCGCCAAAGCCACCGCTAAAACCGTGCTCACACCAACACCGGCCGCAACGGCGAAGGCATGGCGTTGAATATATTTCTGTGCACGATAGCCCATGCTATCGGCACGCGCATGTACTGGCCGACCGTCGAGATAACGCAATAAATCCTGCTTGAAAGATTCCACCGAGGCGTAACGCGCTTCGGGATCTTTGGCCAAGGCTTTCAGCACGACATTATCGAGATCATTGGCTAATTGTTTTGCCACCCGTTTGTTATGACTTTGCGCAATGGCCGTAGTGTTTTTTAACAAGGCTTGCGAAGGTTTGATCGGCTCATCTTTTAGAATGGCTTCTTCCCAGGCGGCATCGGTTTTACGTTCTGGTGTGTATGGTTTGCAGCCCGCCAGAATTTCGTATAACACAACGCCCAGTGCATACACATCGGTCAGCGTGCTGATTATTTCGCCGCGTAATTGTTCCGGCGCGGCGTAGTGCAAGGTAAAAGTACGATGGCCGGTCTGGGTGATTTCAGTATGTTCGCCGGTTTTGTGATCGAGTAATTTTGCGATCCCGAAATCCAGCAACATGACTTCGCCGTTCGGCGTCACCATAATATTGGAAGGCTTCAAGTCACGATGCACCACCAGATTGGCATGCGCGTGACTGACGGCATCACAGACCTGGCGAAATAATAAAAGTCGACTGCGTAAATCCAGATTCAGGCGTTTAACGTAATCGGTAATCGGTTCACCGTTGACATAATCCAGTGCCAAATAAGGCTGGCCGTCGGCCATAATGCCGGCGTCTAGCAAACGTGCAATATGGGCATGCGCCAGACGCGCCAAAATTTGTCGTTCACGGGTAAAGCGTTGTCGAAGTCCGGGATCGCCAATGCCCGGACGCAATAATTTCAAGGCAACACGGCGTTCATACAAACCATCGGAACGCACGGCGAGCCAGACTTGCCCCATGCCGCCCTCGCCAAGCAAGCTAACCAGTCGATACGGGCCGATTTCATCGTTAATGCGTGGACTTAAATTATCAAGATTCGCCAGTGGTTCGGCCATAAAGTCGGGATGACTTTTTTCCAGAGCCATCATCTTCAATAATTCTTGAGCAAGTTCGGGATACTGCTCCTGCATTTGATACAAACGCACTTCACGTGAGTCGCCGCTGAGCTCGAGCAACTCATCCAACAAGGGTGACAGAGTGGCCCAGCGCTCGGTATGCATGATTACCGTTTAATCTTGGAGTGATGCCAGCAAGTATAGACGAGCTTTTTGCCAGTCGCGGCGCACGCTGCGCTCGGAGCGCTTTAATAATTCCGCGATTTCGGTTTCTGATAACCCGGCAAAATAACGAAGCTCGACCACTTGCGCCAATTTTTTATCGACCGCCGCCAGGCGATTCAGGGCGGTATCCAGGCCGAGCAAATCTTCATCCAGACGCAAACCACCGCCGGCATCGTCGGGCAATTCAGTCACCCGATGCAAATCACCGCCACGTTTTACCGCGAGCCGCTGACGTGCGTAATCGACCACGACACTGCGCATGGCAGAAGCGGCATACGCGAAAAAATGCGCGCGATCTTCAAATTCTGCAGTGCCGCGACCAATCAACTTGATATAGGCCTCATGCACCAGGCCGGTGGCGTCGAGCGTATGCCCCTGATTGCCGCCCAAGTGGCGACGCGCCATGGTATGCAGTTCGGCATACAGCGTGGAGAGCACGCGATCCAATGCGCTTTTATCGCCGCTACGCGCAGCGTTAAGCCATAAGGTAATGTCCGCTGCTTCAGCCATGCAATCCCCGGTCCCGTCTTAGCGGGTTTAAGTGCTTAGTGTAAGCGTAATGCGCTTAGTGTTACGAATTGTTACGCAAAAATGCTTATTTCTGGCATTTTTTACACCAAGCGCTCGCTCGATTGCTCATTCTTAAGTCCTGAATAGGCTTGCCGCAGACTTTGCAGGCTTGGCCTTCACGACCATAAACGAATAATTCCTGCTCGAAATAACCCGGCGCACCGTCGGCATTCAAAAAATCACGCAATGTCGTGCCGCCACGGGCAATGGCGTAACTCAAAATACTTTTTACCGCCGCCGCCAAGGCTTGATAGCGTGCTCGCGAAATATTACCGGCTTCGCGCTGCGGAGCAATGCCAGCCTTGAACAAACTTTCAGCCGCATAAATATTACCGACACCCACGACTACCGATTGGTCCATCAAAAAATGTTTGACCGGTGTGCGACGGCCACGACTGCGTTCAAATAAAAAATCACCATCGAATAAATCCGACAAAGGCTCCGGCCCAAGATGCTGCAATAAGCTATGGGTATCGCCAGCGGGCTGCCAGAGCAGGCAACCAAAACGACGTGGATCGGTAAATCGAATCACCGTGTCATTATCTAAAACGATATCGACATGATCATGTTTTTCGACTTTGCTGTTCTGTGGCAAGACCCGCAAACAGCCCGACATACCCAGATGCAACAAAGCGCTGCCCGGTTCGGTGTCGAGTAATAAATATTTTGCACGTCGGCGTACTTTAATAATGGTTTGCAACGGCAGAATTTTTTTTATTTCTTTGGGAATCGGCCAGCGTAAATCCGGGCGCCGTAAAGTGACGCTGCGAATGATACGACCTTCACAATGCGGCGCTAAACCGGCGCGGGTGGTTTCAACTTCGGGTAATTCAGGCATTTGAGTTTAGGCTTTAGTTAAGTTGTAGGCATTCGATTGTTGGAACACGCTTGTGTTACGCGTAGCAATAATGCAGCGCTGGGTAAACCGATATTGTCAGGTAGGAAGGCCTTCTAGGCCCGAAAGGTTTGTCGGCTTGTCTTTCGGGCCTAGAAGGCCGTCCTACAAATGTTTTAATTGTTCGCGCAGCCCCGGCACACAGCGGCGGCTGACTTCGAGCGCCTGTTTGCCGTGTCGCAAAATTGCATGCACGCTACCGTCGTTATCACGCCGCAATTCCAGAAATTCATTTTGCGATACCAGGCAATTACGATGGATACGCAAAAAGGTATTGGCAAATTCGATTTCAAGCGATTTCAACGATTCTTCGATTAGGTCTTCGCCACGGGCATGGTGTACCACTACATATTTTTCATCGGCTTGCAGATAGTAAATATCGTCAATGGCAATCAGACGCAAACTGCCGCGTAAACTAGCACTTAAATGGGTACGTTGTTTTGCCGAGGCCATTTTTTTGATGGCAGAGTCTGCGCCTGCGCGTTGCGCGCGAGCGCGTTCCAGAGCTTGCTGCAAACGCTCTTTACGAAACGGCTTGACCAGATAATCAATCGCCGCGGCGTCAAAAGCGGCGAGCGCGTGTTCATCGAATGCCGTGCAGAAAATTATACTGGGTGGATTGGCAGCCTCCTGCAAATGTCGCGCAGCTTCCAGTCCGTCCATTACCGGCATTGCAATATCCAATAGCACCACGTCGGCTTGCAAGGCGATCGCTTGCTCAACGGCATCACGACCATTCACCGCTTGGCCAATCAGTGTGCAATCGGGAATATCACGCAGGAGTTCGGCGGTGCGCTCACGCGCCAATGTTTCATCGTCGGCAATCAAAACTTTCATGCTTGAATCATGCAAGCCCCGGAGCTGGCTTGCAAGTCTTGCGAAGCTATCGGGCTACAAAGCAAACTGCTGCTCTAGCCAGTTGGCCATATCGGATATTTCTTCGGCGCAGACGGCATGTTGCATCGGGTAATCCTGCCATTGTGTCTTAACGCCCATTTGCGTCAGCGCAGCATAGCTGGCCTTACCGATGGCGACAGGTATTACCGGGTCACCGCTGCCATGAGCAAAAAATACTGGCGTGTTTTTACCCGCCGGTGTTATTTCATGAGCCGTGGTATCGGCCATCGGTAAATAGGTGGATAAAGCCATGACACCTGCCAAGCCTGATTCACGTCGCAAGCCAGTTGCCAGCGCAATCGCACCACCCTGCGAAAAGCCGACCAGAAAAATACGCGATGCCGGAATGCCGCGTTCGTTTTCACGGGCAATCAGGGCTTCGACTTGCTGCATGCTTTCACGCACGCCGGTTTCATCGGCCCGCTGATTGAAATCAAAACTCTTGATGTCATACCAGGCCCGCATACGAACACCATTATTGATAGTCACGGCGCGAAGCGGCGCGTGTGGAAATACAAAACGAATTGCGGGCCAATTTTTTCGAATGAGTTCTGGCACAATCGGCGCAAAATCAAAACCGTCGGCACCGAGGCCATGCAGCCAGAGTATGCTGATGGATGGATTTGCAGCGGTTTCTATTTCGTGGGTTTCGAGAATGGTGTTCAATGGGGTGCGCCTGATTTGGTCGGGATATTTTACCCTACTATTTTATTTTTTCTTAAGCGTGATCAAGGCATATCCAACAATGCATAGGGTAGGCATTGCCCACCATTGTTAGCCATAGCGAAAACGGTGGGCGGTGCCCACCCTACGAAGCTTTATTATTTTTTTGCATTATCACTAATGCTATTCCGCCCAGAATAGCCACGGAGGCAAAAATAATCCGCAGGCTGATGGCTTCGTTGAGCAATAGCATTCCACCTATTGCGGCAATCACCGGAACACTCAGTTGTAAGGTGGCTGCAGTGCTTGCTTTCAATGCTGGCAAGGCGGTGTACCAAATTGCATAACCAATGCCTGATGTGAGCGCGCCGGAAGCAATAGCGTAGACAATGCCGACGTGATCGAGTGATTGCTTGGCGAGCAGCAATACACTCAAGACGATGGCAATGATGGCGGCGCGTAAAAAATTTCCGGTCGTTGCCAGGCTTGCGTCACTGATTCCTCTACCGCGCAAAGAATAAATTCCCCATGCAATGCCGGCGCCTATCATCAGCAATGAGCTTGATATTGGCGGTGCAGAAATACCAGGCAGCAATAGCAAAAGCAGGCCGGCCATGGCAAGAACAAGACCGGCAATCTGCCACGCGCGTAGGCGTTCTCCTGTCCAAAAACCATAGCCAAGCATGGTCGCTTGCACGGCGCCAAAAAGCAGCAGCGCGCCGGTGGCGGCGGAAAGATGAATGTAGGCAAACGAGAACCCCGCCGCATAGGCAAACAAGGCAAAGGCCGATAGCCAGTTACCGGCATTGCTTACTTTTTTACGCTGCATGCCTATTATCAGGCAAAGCATGATGGCGCCTGAAATTAAACGGATGCTGGTGAAGCTGGCCGGATCAATTGCGGTATTTTTTAGTGCGAGACGACACAGCAACGAGTTGCCAGCAAAAGCGATCATGGCCAGTGAGGTCAATAAAAAAATACGGGTAGCCGGCATCGGTAATTCCATCAACGAATACTATCCAAAAAAAAGCCCGGCATGACCGGGCTCTTTCTTCTCAACAGATTACATTACAAACCACACATGCAATGCACGATGCCTTGATAAGGCGTGCGGCCATTTTTATCCAGCCAGCTCATTTCTTTTTGCAAGCGTTCGGTAGTTTCGCGGCCCAGTACGTTATTCATCGGGCTCATATTGCGAAGAATGGCGTTACCGGCAGCATTGCCACTCAGGCTGGCAACGAATTGCTCGAACGGAGAAGCGGGGCGTTCGACATAATTCAAACGGTAATCATCTTTGCCCAACTTGGCTAATTTTACAGCTTCGGTAATCGCCATTTGAAAGCCGCCGAGTTGATCGACCAAGCCACGTTCCTTGGCTTGAGCGCCACTCCAGACGCGACCACGTGCAACCGTGTCAATGGTTTCAGATTTGCTGCCGCGAGCAGTAGCCACCTTGCCAATAAATTGTTGATAACCACGATTAATAATGGACTGGATTAACTCGCCGGTTTCGGGTTTTAAAGGCAGGGTCGGATCAAACTGGCCGGCCAGTGGCGTAGTGCCATTGCCGTCGGCATGCACACCAATTTTTTCCAGCGCGCGGGGTGCGGTCATCCATAAACCGAAAATACCAATGGAACCTGTGATGGTGGATTCGTCGGCAATAATTTTATCAGCGTTCATTGAAATCCAGTAACCACCGGATGCCGCCACATTACCCATCGAAACCACAACAGGAATACCGGCTTTTTTGGTCAATTCAATTTCGCGACGAATCTGCTCGGAAGGAAACACGCTGCCGCCGGGCGAATCAACACGCAATACTAAAGCTTTGGTATTTTCATTTTCGCGCGCTTGACGAATCAAGGCCGATGTTGTCTCACCGCCCACGGTGCCGGGGTTGGCTTCACCATCGACAATTTCACCTTGTGCCACTACAACGGCGACTTGTGATTGGTCATCGAAAGGCGAGCTTGGCAGATTCAATGGTTTTAGATATTGGGCAAACTCGACTTGGCGGAAGCTGTGAAGATCTTCATCGACCGCACCGAGTTCGCTCAACATGGTTTCCATTTCGTGCGATGTTTTTAAACCATCGACCAATTTTTGTTGCATCGCCAATTTACCCAAATCACCTGCAATCGCTTTTACTTCTGCCGACATATTATTGATCGAGGTATTGAGTTGATCGGCCGGAATTTTGCGAGCCTTGGCGATATCGGCAACGTAGCGTTGCCATAAATCATTCATCCAGAATAAATCGGCTTCGTGCGATTCAGCCGACGCAGCATCAAGAATATAAGGCTCCATCGCCGATTTATATTCACCAACGCGGAACAAATGCACATCAACGCCAAGTTTTTCTTGCAGGGCTTCGCGGAAATACAAACGGTAACGGCCCAGGCCTTCGAGTAAAACGCCGCCTTCGGGATCAATAAAAATCTTGTCGGCTTGCGCCGCCAGATAATATTGCTTTTGATCCATATTCACGCCATAGGCAATAATTTGTTTGCCGCTGGTTTTGAAATCACGCAAGGCTGCTGCTACGTCGCGCAATGCCGCAAAACCGCTAACGTTTAAACCGTCGGTTTTCAATAAAATACGATCAATGCTTTTATCGGTTTTAGCCGCATCAAGCACTTTAATCAGATCACGTAATTGAATTTCGGTTTGGCCATCACCGGTGGCTTCTGCAAACGCTCGCGATATGGGGTCGCTCGAAAATTGCTCGACCAAGGTGCCTTCAAGATCCAATACTAATGCTGTTTTTTCTTGTACTGGTTTGATGCCGGTCTTGGAACCTGCAGTGGCAATCATGCCAATAATCAAACCAAAAAACAGAAAGACAATAAGGGCAAGAAATGCCAAATGATTGGTTACCCGGATCAAGGTCCAAATACCGTAAAAGAAACTGGCGAACACGCCACGTTTCACTTCTCTAACTTCGCTCATGTAATAACTCCGAAATGATGCTGCCAGCATACTGGTCTGACGCCATTTTACATGCGTCAAAGGTCACTAGTTCCGAAAATGGTTAACTTGGTAATGATGACTCAAACGCCAGAAACGCCATGTGAGCAAGATCGATGCCACCAATAGTCCAAAAATAAGGCCCAGCCACAGGCCTGGCGCGCCTGAACCCTGCACAATGCCGAGGTAATAGCCCAGCGGCATGCCCACAGCCCAATAAGCTGTCACGGTGATGATCATCGGCCATTGAGTGTCTTTCAGGCCGCGTAGCGCGCCATTGGACATGGCCTGCAGGCCATCGGGGTATTGAAATATGGCGGCATAGAGCATTAATGAAGACGCCAGCGAGATAACCGCTGCATCGCTAGTGACTAAGCCGGCGAGCCAGCTGCCGGCAAATATCAGCAGACCGGCAGACAAGGTTTGCGAAATCAGGGCAATCGCATAACCGGCATTGGCCGCTCTGCGAATAGCAAAATAATCTTTGGCTCCCACCGCGTGGCCCACGCGCACGGTGGTTGCCATCGCCACGCCAAGGGGAATCATGAAACTCAGGCTGGCAATCAATATCGCCGTTTGATGGGCGGCCAATGGCACCACGCCCAATTGCCCGACCAACATGGCGGTAGCGATAAACAAACCACCTTCCATAAAAATAGCGAAACCCATCGGCAGGCCAATTCGCAATAATTCTGCGATTGGCGGCCATTGCGGCGGATCGAAGCGATCAAACAAACCCAAATCGGCGTAATGCGGTTCCTTTCTTAAATACAGAAAAAAGCCAAGACTTTGCAGCCATAAAACCATTGCTACGGCGGCACCTAAACCAGCAGCCCCGAAGTTCATTGTGTACATCAACACATAACCCAATGGCGCCAATAACACCAGCCCGAGCAAGCCAAAAATAAGTGTTGGCTTGGTCCAGGCAATACCTTCGCTGATATTGCGGAAACAAAAATACAGCGCCAAGGCCGGTGCGCCCCAGGAAATCGCATTGATAAAATTTCGCGCTTCCGGAATCACTTCCGGCGTAATGTGCATGGCATTAAAACCAAACGGAATCGCGCGCACGACAAAAAATAAAACAGTTCCCAGCAGCAGCGCGAGCCAAATCGCCTGACGAAATAAAGCGCCAATCTCGCCACGCCGTTGTGCGCCATTGAGTTGCGCCACTGATGGCGACACCGCCATCAACACGCCAATGCATACCAGGATAACCACCGACCATGCCGCCCCGCCCACCGCCACTGCAGCCAGTGTTGTGGGGTGATAATGCCCGGCCAATACAGTGTCGATAATATTCATCGCCATCGACGACAATTGCCCGACCACAATGGGCAGCGCGAGCACAAAAGTGATACGCATCTCGCGCCAAAGTCGGGCGAAAAAAGATTCTTGTTGCGGCATCGAGCATCAAACTTTGCTGGTAATTCGCTATATTAACGTCAAAGACACGAGATAACGTGATGAACACACCAATAGATCCGCCAGAAAAAGAAAATGAACCTAAACTGCCGGAAGCCAAGCCGATAATCCCGGTCGAGGCAAAGATCGAAGAAGTCAGTGCCGCAGAAGCCACGGTAGCAATAGCCGCTGATTCAAAAATCGAAGCCGAGGCTGTACCTGAATCCAAACCCGCCAATAAGCTTGATGACACACAAAAATCCGGCAGCGTTTTTACCAAGGGCCTGCGTGTTTGTGGTAATTGCGGTACCGAATTATTGGGCGAAACCTGTTATCAATGCGGCCAGCCGACCAAAGGTTTGGTGCGACAATTTTCCAGCATTATGGGCGACTTTCTCGATACCGTTTTGAATATTGACACACGGCTTTTTCGAACCCTTGGCCCGCTGATTGTCAAGCCGGGTTTTTTAACGCAGGAATATTTTTCCGGACGCCGTATTCGCTATGTCAGCCCGGTTCGCCTGTTTTTCTTTTTGGCTGTGCTGACTTTTTTGCTGGCGCAATTTTCATTGCCCGAAAACATCGGCTCCAATGACAACGGCAACGGAATTGTCCAGGTGAATACCGGAGATGGCGGCAGTATTAGCAAGGCCAAAACGATTGAAGAAGTTGAAAAAACACGTAGCGAAGCTATCGCTGAATTGAATCAGGCGAAAATAGAAACCAAAGCTGTGCCAATGGCGGCAGCAGGACTTGAAAAAGCCAAAAGCGAAATTAATCGCCAAGCTAAAAAAAGAATTGCCGAATTAAAAAATGCTTCAAATCCAGCCAAAACCCCGGGCTTAGCAAAGCCTGCCACCGAAGCAGCGGATTCCGATGACGAAGGCGGAAACATTTCATTCAATGGTGAAATATGGGACGCCAAGAAAAATCCGATCAAAATTGAATGGCTACCCAGCTTGGTTAACAACTGGTTTAATTCATTAGCACAGCGCGCCAATAACAATGGCAAAAAAATCAGCAAAGACCCCAAGGTTATTATTGATGCGGTATTAAGCTCCTTGCCGATGACGCTATTCATCATGCTACCTATCTTCGCATTGCTGCTCAAAGTGATGTTTATTTTCAAGCGTCGTCTGTACATGGAACATTTAATTGTGGCCCTGCACAGCCATGCATTTTTAATGCTTTCCATTTTGCTGCTTATTTTATTCAATGACCTGATGACGTGGTTTTCCGCAACTGCGTGGGTAACAACCCCGTTCGCGATTTTGACGGCATTATTATGGATATGGATGCCGATTTATTTATTTTTGATGCAAAAAAGAGTCTATCAGCAAGGCTGGATTCTGACCTTTATTAAATACGCGATTATTGGTAACTTGCACCTTATTCTATTGACGATGGCGATTAGCTGTACCTTGGTTATCAAAATGATTTGGCTGTAATGCCATGACAATTATTTACGAAGTCAATATTTTTATGCAGCGCGATATTGAAAACCAATATCGCCAATGGCTGGTCAAACATATTGCGGAAATACTGGCATTGCCGGGTTTTATTGATGCCCAGTGTTTCGATGTGCAACAAGACGACAAGGCCAACGATGTCGCAATCAGTGTGCATTACCACCTCGAATCACATGCAGCACTCGATAATTATTTCGAGCACCACGCTCCACGCCTGCGAGCCGAGGGTGTTGCCAAGTTTGGCGATCAATTCCATGCCACGCGACGAGTGCTAGTCATAACGTAGGGTGGGCACCGCCCACCACTGCTGCCACCCGAAGCCAGTACGTAACAAGCTTTTTCTTGACCTGCATCACGTTTTTGCCGAACATCGGGCTTCAAGCCTCTCGCAATGACAGGTTTGCGAAATGGGGATGCTGTCTTGGCAATAACAAGCTGCAACGAAGACGAAGCGATAAATATCCCCCGCGCACCACGTGGCGCGCACGCATGACCCGCTTGCATTCATCTGCCTTTGTAGGAGGGCCTTCTAGGCCCGAAAAATCTGTCCAATTCTCGGTCGGGCCTAGAAGGCCCTCCTACGGTAATTTCAACGAGATTTTTAAATAATGAATTTCATCAGCGAACTTAAACGCCGCAATGTCATCCGCATGGCGGGCTTGTATTTGGTCGGTGCGTGGCTGATAACGCAGGTCGCCGCCACTTTGCTACCGGTATTCGAAGCACCCGGCTGGGTGATGAAAACCATTGTTGGAATTCTTGCGTTAGGTTTTATTCCCGCCATGGTGTTTGCATGGATATTTGAATTAACGCCCGATGGTTTAAAGCGCGATGCCGAAGTAACACCAGAACAATCCATCGCGCCGCAGACCGCGCGCAGGATGGAACGGCTGATTATTGCGTTGTTTGCATTCGCGCTCATTTTCTTTGCCTTCGATAAATTTGTGCTGGCACCGAAGCGCGAGGCGGCATTGGTAGCCAGTACATCGCAAACGGTAAAGGCACAAACACTGGCAGACACAAAAGCAGATGTTAACGAAGCGTCGATTGCGGTGCTGCCGTTCGTCAACATGAGTACCGATCCGGAGCAGGAATATTTTTCCGATGGCTTGTCGGAAGAGATTCTGAATCTGCTGGCACAAATCAATGATCTCAAAGTGATAGGTCGAACCTCGTCCTTCGCCTACAAGGGTAAAAATGAAGACCTGCGTACGATTGGCAAAACCTTGGGTGCGGCGTATTTGCTGGAAGGTAGCGTGCGCAAGGCCGGCAACGAACTGCGCATCACGGCGCAGCTGATAGAAGCCAAAAGCGGAACGCACTTGTGGTCGAAAAGTTATGATCGCAAGCTGGAAAATGTATTCGCCATCCAAAGCGAGATTGCCGGCGCCATTGCCGAGGCACTGAAGATTAGTCTGCTCGATCGCAATCAAGCCGTTCCGGTGGCACAGGTTGCCGCTTCATTGCCGGCCTATGAGTTGTTTCTAAAGGCCCGCCAACTGATTCACGGACGAACGCGCAAGGGGCTTGAAAGCGCACGCCAGTTGCTCGACCAGGCGCTGGCGCTGGACCCGAACTACGCCCCAGCCTTGGCGGCGCAGGCGCAGGCATTGTATATGCTGAACAACACTGGAGGTGGCTATGGCGATATCCCGACTGAGCAAGCGATTGCGATGGCGCAACCGTTGCTAGCCCGGGCACTGGCGCTGGACCCCAAGCTCGCCGAGGCGCATGCCGTGCAGGGCCTGATCTTCAATAGTCAAAGGGACTTCGCGCGTGCTGAGGCGGCGCAGGCCAGGGCGCTGGTGCTAAACCCCGATCTGGCCGATGCCTTGCATTGGCAGGCGGGCCTGCTTGCCAATGCAGGACGACTGCGCGAGTCGCTGGCCACTCGGCAGCGGCTGGACGCGATTGACCCGCTCAACGTGGCTAACCTGTTTATCCTAAATCGCGCGCTTCGGGCAAGTGGCAGATCGACCGAAGCACAGGCAGTGACAGCGCGCCTTCTGCGCACCTATCCAGACAGTCCGCAAAGTTTCGGGGCACAGGCATTTGATTTGCGTGACGCAGGCCGTTTGGCCGAAGCGCAAGTTCCGGTGGCGCGTGTGCTGGCACTCGGATCGAATTGGGCGCCGGATATGAGTGCCGGGACCTACTACGCCCTTGGCGATTTCGAGCGCGTGTTAACGCTTCAAGGCGCTCCGGCATTCAGGTTATGGGCGCTGGGTGCGCTGAATCGGAATAGCGAAGCAGTGGCAGAAGCCCGCAAGCGATTCGCAGCGGCACCGGAAGATCTTGATGCTGTTCAAGACTTACTCACCACGCTTTCCTGGGCGGGCCGCCATGATGAG
>JAYSXB010000285.1:0-2884 GCA_043717775.1 Arenimonas sp. | reverse complement strand
GCGAAATGCACTTGACGCCCATAGCAATCGCACATCGCAAATCATTGCTCAAATGAATACGATGCTTGATCGTGAAACCGATCCGGATGGGCCGCTGCGTTATTTGGGTGAAATACAAAGTGGCAACCCGGATAAAACAAGAAGGATGCTTGCGGCATTCGCCACGGGTCTTAACCTGAAACCCAATCCATGAACTCCGCCACCATCGTCCAAAAACTCTGGAACTACTGCAACGTGCTGCGCGATGACGGCATGACGGAATACGCGAAGGCGATTACGTTGAGCAGCTGACCTATCTGCTGTTTCTTAAAATGGCCGACGAGCGCAGCCAGCCACCCTATAACCAAAATGATAACCAAAATTCGAGCCGGCCCGGCATGATTCCGACGGCGTACGGATGGCCTGAGCTGTTAAAGCGCGATGGCGATGAGCTGTTCGATCATTATCGCCACACCTTGGAAAAACTCGGTGCCGAAAAAGGCATGCTTGGCCTCATTTTCAACAAAGCGCAAAACAAGTTTCAAGACCCCGCCAAGCTCAGGCGGCTGGTGGTGGATTTGATCGACGCGGAGAATTGGTCGGCGATGGGCGCGTAGTCTCGCGGATTCCGACAACTTGCCGCCGCCTAATGTGATTGCGCAGGAAATTGTTGAAGATCTGGAAGCCGCGTTGGAACAGTTTCGATTGATTGCGGCCGACATCGGCGCGCCTTGACCGATGAACGAAGCGCTGGCGGCATCTGCTCGCGACGGAAGTATTTTTGTTTAAACCCTAGCACTGGCGAGGCGTTTGAGCAATTTTCGCTTCGAACGCCGCGCTAGTATTGGCTATTGCAATTCCCAGTAGGTCAGGTTGCGGAGCTACCTGACGGTCTTAATTTGCGAAGGCCGATGTCAGGTAGCTGCGCAACCTGACCTACAAAAAAATCTTACTGCGTCAATCGCGTCAATGCTTCACGATATTTATCACTCGTCTTTTGCGCAATATCCGCTGGCACTTCGGGTGCGGGTGGCTTGCGATTGAAGCCGATGGAATCAAGCCAATTGCGGATGAATTGTTTGTCAAAACTTTCCGGCGACACGCCGACTTTATATGTCGCGAGTGGCCAAAATCGTGATGAATCGGGCGTTAGCACTTCATCGATTAAATGCAGCGTGCCGTTCGCGTCTAGACCAAATTCGAATTTGGTGTCGGCGATGATAATGCCACGACTTAACGCATATTCAGCGGCCTCGTTGTACAAACGAATCGCGACATTACGAACCTCGGCAGCGCGTGCGGCACCGATAATTTTTTCGCAGGTGGCGAAGTCAATATTCTCATCATGTTCACCTGCTTCCGCTTTGGTCGCGGGCGTGAAAATCGGTTGCGGTAATTTTGATGCGCGCTGCAAACCGGCGGGCAATTTTACGCCGCACACCGATTGCGATTGCTGATATTCCGCCCAGCCAGAGCCTTCCAGATAGCCGCGCACCACGGCTTCAATCGGCAACACTTTGTAGCGCATCACGACGATGGCGCGGCCGCGAACTTGATTGCGTTCGTTCGGTGCGACCACCGATTCAGGATCAATGCCGGTGAGTTGATTGGGCACCACATGCGCTAATTTTTTGAACCAGAAATTGGCGAGGCCGACGAGGATTTCACCTTTTTGCGGAATCGGTGTGGGCAAAATAACGTCGTACGCTGAGAGCCGATCTGAAGTTAACAGTAATAATTTATCCTCACCTACGGCGTAGATGTCACGCACTTTGCCACGCGCGATTAACGGAAGTGATTTGATGGTTGATTCGTACATGAAGATCAGACAATCGCGGTAAAAAGTAAAACAAAGCTCGCCACAACGCTGAGCAACAGTGGGTAGAGCATGCCGATCACGCTGTAGCGAATAAACGTCAGAAATTTATTGCCGCCGAAGAATCGCTGCATGGCCACCAGATAATAAATCGCTGCTGCAACCAGCACCGTCACCGCCAGCCACATCGGCAGCAATGCTGACATTAGCATCACAAAAAATGTGAACGCATGAATATGCAACGCATAAACCACATGCTCACCGTAATAGTAGCCGCGGTTGATATACAAAAGCTTGGTGAGCAGCGCAAACAGCGGCAACAACATGAACATGGCATACGGAATATTGGCCATCGCACCATCGCGCAGCATGGCCAGCACCTCGGTTTGCGTTTTACCTTGGTATTTAGCTTTCAGATGATCTTTGAGCCACTGACAAATTTTTTCATCGGCGGTGCAATTGAAATCGGCTACATTGATAGAGTCATCGTCAGGTGATTTGGCAGCATTTTCTTCTGCCGCCTTCGCACCTACCGCTGCACCTTGCTTTGCGCTTTCGGCGGCTTCCACAACAATGCCTTTGACCATTTTATCGATGTCACCGACTGCCGCGTCGGCCTCATGCTTTGCCGGTGCGTTAGCCACCGCAGGTGAATTTTGCCTGTCTTTACTGGCAGCCAAATTACCCTTTGCAGCAGGAGCTTCGTCTGCCTTTAGAAAAATAAATGGCTTATCCGCTTTTGTGCTCTCCGCAGAAAAATTAATCGCCGATCCCAAACCCGCAATCTTCACCACCAAGAAAAATAAAAAACTTGCGGTAATGTAGAGGCGCAGTGGCGAAATGTAACGCTGCTTGCGGCCTGCCCGATACTCGCGCGTCAGCTCAGCCGGTTTTAAAAACAGCAACACCAATGTCTTCCACAGCTTGCCTTCCAGCGCGACATAATGGGTAATAAATTCGTGAACGAATTCCCAAAACGTTGGCGGATGGTTTAACGTATCTTGGCCGCACGCGGGACAAAAATTAGCGGCTGGATCGCCCAGATTCGCGTCGCAGTTATGACACGTTACCGCTAGTGCGTGGCCGTCG
>JAYSXB010000284.1:0-7379 GCA_043717775.1 Arenimonas sp. | reverse complement strand
CCTTGAACGATTGCGGAATCGCCAGTGTTATCAGTAGTCAGGATAATTTATTCATGAGCTTCGAGGCGCAGGAATTACTCATTGTGCTCGATGCCTTGATCAAACAACAAGACAGCTCGCGTTGGCGTGGCGCACTTTCTACCGTATTGCTCGGTTACAACGCCCAGCAAATTTTATTATTGGATTCCGACGACAGCGCGGCAACTCGTAGTGCTGATCTTGCCGTGCAGTATCGACAATTATGGTGGCAGCAAGGCGTGCTGAGTTTGGTGACAAAACTTTGCGCCTTTGCTGCACCAAGGATTCTGGCATTGTCCGATGGCGAGCGGCGCCTCAGTAATTACCTGCAATTGGCAGAAGCTTTGCAACAGGCTTCTGCGCTTGCAGCTGGGCCGGAACATTGCGTGCATTGGTTGGCGCAAGCAATGCGGGGAACCGACCATAATAATGATGAAGAAAACATGCTGCGTCTGGATTCAGATCGCAGGCGCGTCAAAATTCTGACCTTGCATAAAAGCAAAGGGCTTGAATTTCCGCTGGTGTTTATTCCTTTCGCCAGTTTTGGTAAAGCACATAAAGGACGCTCGGGATTGAAACTGGTAAATTTACATCAAGAGCATCAACGCATTACTTACGCATTAATGGGTCCAAACAACAAGAACGAAGTTTCTGCCGCTATCAATGCACAGGTCGCCGAAGAAAATATTTCCGAAAAAGTACGCTTGCTCTATGTTGGTATAACGCGAGCACAATACTATTGCTGGCTTTGTTGCGGCCCGGTTTATCAGGCCGATAGCAGTGGCTTCTCATCCTTGTTGTTTAGAAACAATAAAGACGAAATCAAGACCCCGGCTCATGCAGAGTTTTTGGCACGACTTGAAAACATTCATCGGGATAACCCTCGTATTGTGATAGACGAACTGTCGTATCAAAAACAGCTGTTGCCTCGTTTTAGCGATAGCACAAGTACGCAACCAATAGTGATAGCCAAACCTGCGACGCATTTCCAGCAAGATTGGCGGGTGCTAAGTTTTTCCCAATTGACCCACGGTAGCAGCCATCAAAGCCCAAGCGCGACGGCTGCGGCCGACGAGGCCGAGCAGTCCAGTAGCTTGCTTGCCGTGACCGACGAAATTTTTGATAAGCGCTTTGCCGGCATTGCATTTGGTAATGCCCTGCATCACGCGCTTGAAAATACCGATGTCCAGGCTTGGGCTGGACATGATGATGCCGGGTCTGCACCGACATCCGAAATTCCTTTATTGCACCAGGCCCTGCTAAGACAGGGCTACACGCAGGAAGAATTAATCGCTGGCACGCTGCAATTAGCGCCACTAATTTTCAATACCCTGCGTGTGCAGTTACCTGAAGGTGTGCGTTTGTGCGATTTGTCCGCACATGCACGCTTGAATGAAATGGAGTTTCATTTTTCCTTACGCGAATGCGATGGCCACATTTTACTAAGCTTATTGAAATCATACGGAGTCTTGCAATCGCGCGATGATTTTTCATCCCTAAGAAAACTAAATGGCTTGATGAACGGAAAAATTGACTTAATTTATCAATACGCGGGCCAGTTTTATGTCTGCGATTATAAATCCAATCGCCTGCCCGCCTATGATGTTGAACATTGTCAACAAGCCATGCGTGACAGTGAATATGATTTCCAGGCATTGATCTATACGCTTGCCTTGCATCGCTGGTGCAAATTTCGACTGCAAGCAAATTATAGTTACGAAAAACAAATGGGCGGTATTCGTTATCTATTTTGTCGAGGTTTGAATGCCGACAATCATAATGGCGAAGGTATTGTCGCGATGCGCTTCGAGCATGCATTTATCGAAAAATTGGAAACATTGCTGCATCCCGTACAGGAACATTCAATATGAGCCTGAGCTTGTTATTTTCCTTGCTGAAATCACAGCATATTCGCGATGTTGATCACGCACTCGCGATCAGTTTGCAACGCTTGCAACCCGACACGGATGAATTAGTTTGTATTGCGACCGCGCTGGCATCGAAAGCGCATAGTCTTGGCCATAGTTGTGTTCCGCTCGATAAATTTACCGATTTACTACGCCAGGCAAACAGCACACCTTCGGCATCGTTACCCGATGCCAGTGAATTTCTTGCCGCCTTGCAGAGCTCGGCATGGGTGAGAAAAAGCAGTAGCGATGCAGAAAATTGCGTGCTGGTTCTGGACGACAATACAATTGCTCTAAAGCGTTATTGGTCTTATGAAGATCGCCTCGCCACGGCTTTGCAACAACGCCTTGCTATTGAGGTCGATCCGGTATCAATGGCTGTGCAGAAGGTATGGGCGCACCTATTTTCTAGTGATATTAATTCTGCACAAGCCATCGCAGCCAAGTGCGCCTGCGAAGCCAGATTTTTTCTTTTAACAGGTGGGCCCGGCACCGGAAAAACGGCAACGATTGGACGCTTGCTGCAACTCCTGCATTATCAGGCGAATGAAAAATCGATAAAACTTCGTATAGGCTTGGCAGCGCCCACCGGGAAAGCAGCAACACGCTTAAGTGAATCCTTGCGGGCAAATAATAGTGGGCAGGTCGATATCGAAATGATCGAAGCCAAAACCCTGCATCGTTTATTGGGCAGCAAACCCAACTCGGTACAGTTTGTTCATGATGCAAAACATCCCTTGCCGCTGGATATTTTGATTGTCGATGAAGCCTCGATGATCGACTTACCCTTGATGTGCAAACTACTGGAAGCCTTGCCGATACAGTCTCGTTTAATTCTGGTCGGCGACCCCGACCAATTACCTTCGGTTGAAACCGGAAATGTTTTACGTGCCTGCTGTGATGCCATTGCAGTGCGATCCGATCGTGAAAAGTATCGTGGTCATTTGGATCGCGTTTATCGGCAAGGTGCCGATTCGGATATTGGCCTAGCCGCACAAATGGTTCTGTCTGGCGATAGCGATCAGTTTATTCAAAGCTTGCAGAATGCCACTTATCGAGGCTTGCATTGGCAGGCTGCGAGTGCGCAGGGTTTGGAGAAAATAATTCAGCATCAGGCCTTGTCGCATTATCAAAAAATCCAACAAGCACTATTACTCGAAGACGCTATAAAATTAAGCAAGGAATTTCGGGTGCTATGCGGCGCACGCGAATCGAGTGCGGGCAGCATGGCCATTAACCGCTTTATTGGCGATCGCCTGAAGAAAAAAACCGAGACCGATTTTTATGCTGGGCGTTTGTGTCTGGTGACCGAAAATACTGCGCGCGAACAATTGTTCAACGGCGATATCGGACTGTGTTGGCCAGACCAAGATGGAATCATGCGGGTATGGGTTGAAACCGCTGCCGGATTGAAGGCCTGGCATCCGGCTAATTTTCCGGCTCATGAAGATGCTTTTGCGATCACCGTGCACAAGTCGCAGGGCTCGGAATTTGATCGGGTTTTATTAGTATTGCCGGAGGCTAATCACCGCGTGCTTTCGCGCGAACTGCTATACACCGGCCTTACTCGTGCACGAAAACAGCTTGAGTTAGTGGCTAGCCAGGAAAGCCTGAGCACCGCTATTTCCCGCCAAAACCACCGCTGGAGTCGCTTGGCGCAAAGGCTGTCGCGTAAATGACCCTAGCCATTTTTACTCAGTGTGCTTACCATCCCAGTATAGATACGGCGAGAAATTGTCTATGCTCAAATACTGTGTTTCAAGAAGAATGAATTCCATACAAGCAGCATCTTTGCAGCATTATTTTTTCTTGTGCACATTTTACTTAAAACCATAAATTCCAAGAAGCCGTCCTATGAAAGATCTTCGCAACCTACTTATCGATTGTCGTATTGAATTACGAAAGTACATTAAGGATTTTCATAAAACTGAAATGTGCGACAAGCTTGATGTGGCCATTGCCAACGCAGGTAAACCGCAAGCCGAAGTCGCCGCATCGGAGCCCGCGATTGGCGCCAATAAAACATTGACCACCAACCAGGTCGGCCTGGCTTGGCAGCGCGCTGCTCGCGACCTGAAATTTTCACATCCGGATTTGTTTGAAAAACTCGGTCAAGACGTTATGCGTCTGCTGGATGCCAAGACCATGGTGGACCCTGGCACTGAGCTTGAACTGCTGGGCGTCGAAGTTGAAAAAATGAAAGCTGCGCAGGCAATATTAAAAAAAGAGCAAGACGCCGTCTCTACCGAACGCGACGCATTACTTGGTGCCTTGGCTACTGCAGTACCGCAACTGGACGATTCAGCAGACCGCTTTGCTACTGCCTTGGCGCGCATAGAATGGTTGCAGACCAGCGCAGCAGCTAAGCAAGTAAGAACAGGTAAAAATAATGATAGCGAAGCGCCGCAAGAAGGACCGGTACCCAGTGATGAAGTTCTGGCCAGTATTATTGCCGGCACTCGAAACTTCAGTAAAGACCAACTGGATTGGGCACTTGGTGAAGCCATGGTGCTGTGTGGATTTCAGTTTACCCCGCATGAATTAATTCAGCAGGGTCACCCGCATATTGCGAAAATCGTTCAAGATGCCCGCAGTAAATAAGGAACACTCATGATCAAGTTTCGACTCTGTGCAGCCATATTACTTTTTTCGTGTTTGGCAGGTTGTGGTTTCTTTCGGCCGAATGAAACGGTCATGCAGGCAGCCATCAGTGATTATGTTTTGCAGGAAGAAGACTATCCGCGCGAATATATTGTTGCCGAGAATTTCGTCTTTACCAATTTGATGAAAGAAGAAGGTAGCAGCCCAGCTGCTTATAAAGTGCAGGCCGAATTTGATTTTACCTATAACGCCGATGGCGATGTTATCGTTAAAACCCTTGATGAAAAACGCAATAAAGAACGTGAAAAAGAAAAGCGCCGCACCAATAATCCCTTTGACGAATTGAAAGGCGCCGTCAGCAGCGCATTCGAGAATTTACGTTACGAAAACCGCTTCAAAAATGTCCGCATGGGCGACCAGGACCACTACAGCGGTAGCTTTACACTGACACGCAATGCCGATAATAGCTGGCGCGTAAGTGACGCGAGCTACAAGTAGGAGCGAGCTCTGCTCGCGAAAATCCTCGACGCAGACTCATCGCGAGGCTGAAATATGCTGCTGCAATTTCAGCACTCACGCCATCCTTGGCGGTCGCAGAGCTCGCTACTACAAAACAGTCGCGCCCAAGGGCCCTCCTACGACAGGCCCTGATCTATGAGAAAATAATTACACTCCCATCGAAATAAACACATCATGGCAACCTCCAGCTTACTCGCACTCATTGACGACATTGCCACCCTGCTTGACGACGTGGCGGTGTTGACCAAGGTCGCAACTCAAAAAACTGCTGGCGTGCTAGGCGATGATTTGGCGCTCAATGCCCAGCAGGTAGCAGGTGTTGCGGCTGATCGCGAACTGCCGGTGGTCTGGGCGGTGGCGAAGGGTTCTGCCGTTAATAAAATGATTCTGGTGCCGGCTGCCCTTGCGATCAGCGCATTGGAACTTTGGCTGAACTCGAGGGGTTGGGGGGTCCCGCTGATTATTCCTTTAATGATGATCGGCGGAGCGTTTCTATGTTTTGAAGGCGTTGAAAAAATCGCCCATCATTTTCTGCACACCGATGCCGAAGATGACCAGCATCATAAAGACATGTTGAAAGCCTTGGTCAATGACGTGGATTTGCTCGCGTTTGAAAAAGATAAAATCAAGGGCGCAATTCGTACCGATTTTATTTTATCTGCCGAAATAATCGTGATTACGCTCGGCACTGTGGCAGATAAAGACTTTACAAGCCAAATAACCGTGCTGATATTGATCTCGATTATTATGACGATTGGCGTCTATGGCTTGGTTGCCGGTGTCGTAAAACTCGATGATGGTGGTGTGTATTTGATCGAGCAAAAAGGCAATGGCCTGTGGCTGCGATTTAAACACGCACTGGGCAAGGCTATTCTCTGGTTCGCGCCTTACTTAATGAGGTCCTTGTCGATTATTGGAACGATCGCGATGTTTCTCGTGGGCGGTGGCATTCTTAGCCACAATATTCCGGTCTTACATCATTTCATTGAAGAACACGCACCCAAAACCGAACCGATGACAACTTTGGTAACGTGGTTGGGTGATGCCAGTATCGGTATTATTGCAGGCATTGTGGTTTTAGCCGTCGTGCAATTAATGAAAAAAACTCTGTTTCGCAAAAAATCTGGGTAAAAAGCAAAGCTCACAAAGAAATCACAAAAGCCACGGAGAAAAACCGTAGGAGCGTCCGTCAGGCGCGAAAAACCTGCTGAACTCTTGAAGATATCGTAGGGTGGATCCCACCTGTTTAGGTGGAATCCACCAAGCTAAACGAAGTCATAATGCTCGGTGAATTACCATCGCAATCCATGGTGGAATCGCCAAAAGGCGGCGGTTCCACCCTGCGGCTCTATCGTAGGGTGGATCCCACCTGTTAAGGTGGAATCCACCAAGCCAAACGAAGTCATATTGCTCGGTGAATTGCCATCGCAATCCAGGGTGGAATCGCCAAAAGGCGGCGGTTCCACCTTACGATACGTTCCTATCAAGCAAATAAACTATGGGCTCCGTTTCAAAAAGCGTAGTCCCAAAGCGGCTGCTACAGACCCAGCAAACAGTGCAAATTTGCTTGCCGCCAACAAGCTCACTACAAGATTAAGCAGCAAGCTATCTTGATGCATGGCCAATACCGTCGCAATATTTTCAAGCAAATCAGCTGCCATGAGCAAAGGCAATAAACGACCAGCAAGATTGGCGAATTTATCGTTTAAGCCAATGCTTGTGAAGGCAACTCTATGCGCAAAAGCCCAGGTCATCAGTCGCGATAATAAAAAACCATAGCTCGCTATCAAACCAAGATCTACCAGCAAAAACGCAAAATACGGATGCACGGCGTTTTTGAAATCGGCTAATTGTTCGGGCCTGGCAACGGCTAATAATTGTGCCTGACTGATCGCCAGGCTTTGCCGCCAAGCATCTTGAACGAGCTGCCAATTTTCCTGAAAATGGATACCAAACTTCGGACTAAAATCGCCAAGGCAGGCACCATAAAGCAAACTAAAAAAGCCGCAGCCCAGTACTGCCATTAACAAAGATTTTTTTGCACGGCTTTTTTGCCAAATCGATTGTTCCGGAAATTTTAGATGTTGAAGTTCAGTCGCAGCTTTTGCTTTAAGCAAGACCGATGGTTCATCCAGATAATCAATAGCCTTCAAATCGCTTGTTTGCCGATGCGACAGCCCAAGCAAGGCCCACCACGGCATTGAATAAGTTTCGTCGTGTACTCGGGTTTCTTGTGGTTTAGTTTGTGGCAAGGTATTCATGCTCAAGCCACATTGTCTGGCCTCGTCGAGCAGCCAGTGAAAAGCTTGGTCGGACAAAGCCGTTTCCGAATTT
>JAYSXB010000283.1:0-2886 GCA_043717775.1 Arenimonas sp. | reverse complement strand
CTCGCACGTTTGAGCCATCGCGGCGCGGTCGGCGCCGATGGTAAAACCGGCGACGGTTGCGGTGTATTGATTCATCGACCCGGTAATTTTTTGCGGGCGGTCGCTGCCGAAAGCAAGATTGTCTTGCCGCATCATCAATTTGCCGTCGGCATGATTTTTTTACCGCAGGATAAAAACGCTGCGGCTGCCACGCGAGAATGTCTTCAGCGTGAATTAAAAGCTTGCGGTGTTGAAACTTTAGGCTGGCGCGTGGTGCCGGTGAATACCGATGTCTGCGGTGAGCTGGCGATTGTCGCGATGCCGCAGATAGAACAAATCTTTGTCGCCGCCAATACGCCCTTGGCAGAAAGCGATTTTGAACGTGCCTTGTTTCTGGCGCGCCGTCGCGCCGAAAAAGATTTTCCTGAGTTTGCCTATGTGGTCAGTCTTTCCAACCATACGCTCGGTTATAAAGCGATGGTGTTGCCGGAAAATATGCCGGCGTTTTATCCGGATTTAGCGCGCGAAGATTTAGCCTCACGCGTGGTGTTATTTCACCAGCGTTTTTCGACCAATACCGCACCAGCCTGGGAGCGCGCGCAGCCGTTTCGTTTTCTTGCCCACAACGGCGAGATCAATACCATTGAAGGCAACCGGCTGTGGTCGGTGGCACGCGGTGCAAAATGGCAATCGCCATTGGTGGATTTTTCGGAATTAAAACCTTTGGTAAGTCTGCACGGTTCGGATTCGCAAAGCCTCGACAATATGCTCGAAGCATTGCTTGCAGGCGGCATGGATTTATTGCATGCAATGCGCATTCTGGTGCCGCCAGCAACCTCGTCGCTTGAACATCGCGATCCGGATTTGTCGGCGTTTTACGAATATCATAATCTGTCGATTGATCCCTGGGACGGCCCGGCTGGAATCGTTTTATGCGATAGCGATTACGCCGCCTGTACGCTCGATAGAAATGGTTTGCGGCCCGCCCGCTGGTTTCTAACGCAGGACCGACACTTAACGATTGCATCGGAAACCGGCGTCTGGGATTGCCCGGATGAAAACATCGTCGCGAAAGGCAAACTTGGCCCGGGCGAAATGATGGCGGTCAATTTGAAAACCGGAGTACTGCTCGACAGTGCAACGATTGATCGTATCAATGCAGCACGCGCGCCTTACAAGCAATGGTTGAAAGCCGGTGTGCAATATCTTGATGCGGCGCTGTTTGATCCGTCGCTGGCAGCCAAACCCTTCGACGCCGACACTTTGCTGCAATTTCAAAAACTATTTCATCTCAGTCGCGAAGAAATCGAAAACGTATTGCGCGTGTTGGCGGAAACCGAACAGGAAACCACAGGCTCGATGGGCGACGACACGCCGTTTGCTGTGTTGTCACATCAGCAACGCTCGCTGTACGATTATTTCCGGCAAGCCTTTGCCCAAGTGACCAATCCGCCGATTGACCCGTTACGCGAACGCGTGGTGATGTCGCTCAGCACGCAAATTGGTCGCGAAGGCAATGTTTTTGAATCCAGCGCCGAGCAGGCAAAATATTTGTCCTTGAATTCGCCAGTATTATCGCAACGTAAACTCAATCAAATTTTAAAACTGCCAGAGTTTGCCGACGCCCGGCATTTGTTGCATCTGTATTTCAAGCCGGAAGAAGGCTTGCAGCAAGCGATTCAACGGCTGTGTTTGGAAGCCGAACAAGCGGTTCGCGAGGGCGCAATTATTTTAATCTTGTCAGACCGCTACCCTGATGCCGACAAATTACCGATACATGCTTTATTGGTGACCGGTGCAGTCCATAAACATTTAATCAGCGTCGGTTTGCGTTGTGATTGCAATTTGATTATTGAAACCGGTACAGCGCGTGACGCCCACCATTTCGCCTGCCTGATTGGTTATGGCGCGACGGCGGTGTATCCTTATCTGGCCTATCAAACCATTCATGCGCTCGGCGAAAGCGGTGTAATCAAATTGCCGCGCGGAAAAGAAAATGCCGAACTCGGACGCAACTATCGGCGCGGCATCAAAAAAGGTCTGCTGAAAATTATTTCAAAAATGGGTATCAGCACGATTGGTAGCTATCGCGGCGCACAATTATTTGAAATTGTCGGCTTGGCCGATGAAGTCGTGAAAACCTGTTTTGAAGGCACACCTTCGCGAATTCAGGGAGCAGGATTTATCGAACTGCAAGCCGATGCCGCCCTGCTAAACGAACGCGCTCAAGACGACAGTATCGGATTGTCCAATGGCGGCCTGCTGCGTTACGTGCACGACGGCGAATACCATATGTATAACCCGGACGTGATTGCCAGTTTGCAGCTGTCTGTACGCACAGGCGAATACGCTGACTACCAGTTCTATGCACAGCATGTGAATGGACGCCCGGCATCGACCCTGCGTGATTTGCTGAAATTGCGTGTGAGCCAAGCCATCGGCATCCATGAAGTCGAATCTACTGAAGCGATTTTGAAACGCTTCGATTCGGCGGGGATGTCGCTCGGCGCCTTGTCACCGGAAGCACACGAAGCCTTGGCCATTGCGATGAATCGTCTGGGCGCACGTTCCAATTCCGGTGAAGGCGGCGAAGACCCCGCACGCAACCACACCGAAAAATCATCGAAAATAAAACAAATCGCCTCGGGACGTTTTGGCGTTACGCCGGAGTATTTAATCAATGCCGAAGTCCTGCAAATAAAAATTTCGCAGGGCGCAAAACCGGGCGAAGGTGGCCAATTACCCGGCCATAAAGTCAATGAACTCATTGCCCGTTTGCGTTATGCCAAACCCGGCATCGGATTAATTTCGCCACCACCGCATCATGATATTTATTCGATTGAAGATCTGGCCGAACTGATTTTCGATTTGAAGCAAATCAATCCCGATGCATTGGTTTCGGTGAAG
>JAYSXB010000282.1:0-2899 GCA_043717775.1 Arenimonas sp. | reverse complement strand
GGGCGAAATAGATTCACCCGTCGCCCGCAAGCGGCCTCCTACAAGGGGTGTGCTGCACGATGCCATAAGTTGATGCGGAGGTTTTCCGGAAATTTATTTTGCCAGCTTAAAAAAATCGATTTAGCTTAAACCACGATTTCGTTTAGGCAGATGGTTTTTCAGGAAGGCCATTTGATCGACCAGAATATGCCGGTTCGACAAAATCAGGTGTTCAACCCAGCTCGGGCGAAACGGCACCGCCAGTAAAGGCATGCTGGCTTGTTGCGGGGTGCGGCCACCTTTTCTTGAATTGCAATGAAAGCAGGCACAAACCACATTTTCCCAAATGTCTTTGCCGCCTTTGGAAATCGGCATCACGTGGTCGCGGGTAAGCGAGTGTCGGCTGTATTCCTTGCCACAATACATGCACAGCGAACCATCACGCGCAAATAACGCGGTGTTAGTCAGTGCAGGCGTGGGTGAGATCGCCATATTTTTTGCATGGCCACGAGCGGCGACGATGGGATGTAAATCAATCACGCTTTGCTCGCCGGTGTAACGATTATGGCCGCCGTGTACCGTCATGCAAGGTTCGCCAAGCGTCCATGAAACTGCGCCGCGAACATATAAACAGACCGCGTCCTGCCAATGCATCCAATCGAGGATGCGGCCATGCGCATCGAGCGATAACACACGCGGATAAGGGCTTTCGTTAGGGGGCAGTGTGCCTGCCGGGGGGCGATGACTCCCGGCGCCCACAATCGCTAAACGTTTGGTGGGCATGTCCATAAGCCATGAGCATAACCGAAGTGAGGTTTCGCGCAAGCCCCGCGACGGCGACTGTTAAACTACGGCTTGGTTAAACTTGGCTTAGCGATCTAAATGGCGTTATTTAAATCGAAACAATGTCAGTTTATCGGGACTGGTCCGGTCTTGCCGGTGCCCGATGTTGAAGCCGCGGTCAGGTTTTATTGCGATCAGCTTGGCTTTAATTTTGATTTTGTCATGGGCGAGCCCCCGGACCATGGCTCGGTAACGCGCGGAAGCGTCGGCATTCAATTTACCTTGACGACAGAAAAATTCGATGCCAAAAAATATCCCGGATGGTTTTATTTTTTTGTTGAAAATATTGATGACCTGGCGGCACAGTATGAGCAGCGAAAGATCGCTTTCACAAAATCACTAAAGACGCATGATCACGGTATGCGCGAATTTGAAATTGAAGACCTCAACGGCTTTCATCTTCGGTTCGGGCAATATTTATAAACAAGATTAAAAACTCCAGGAAATACTATGCGCACTTTGTACCCCGAGATTGAACCGTTTGATTCAGGCTTTTTAAATGTCGATGCCCGTCATCGCATGTACTACGAGCAATGCGGTAATCCACAAGGCAAGCCGGTTGTTATTTTGCATGGTGGTCCCGGTGCCGGTTGCGGCGCCAAGATCCGGCGCTTTCATGACCCGCGTGCGTATCGCATTATTTTGCTCGATCAGCGCGGTGCCGGACGTTCAACACCGCATGCCGATTTGGTCGATAACACCACTTGGACATTAGTCGCCGATATCGAAAAATTACGCGAGCATTTAGGTATTGATCGTTGGCAGGTCTTTGGCGGTTCCTGGGGTTCAACGCTGGCGCTGGCGTATGCCGAAAAACATCCGGAACGCGTTAGCGAATTAGTTGTGCGCGGAATTTTTTTACTGCGCCGTTGGGAACTGGAATGGTTTTATCAGGAAGGTTGCTCGCGTTTATTCCCCGACGCCTGGGAGAAATATCTGGAGCCAATTCCCGAAGTGGAACGTGCCGATATTATTTCCGCCTATCATCGTCGTCTAACTTCGGAAGATGAAAGCGTGCGCCTTGCCGCTGCGCAGGCTTGGTCAATCTGGGAGGCCTCAACGAGTTTCCTTCTGCAAGATCAAGACTTCATCAATAGCCATAACGACGCGCATTTTGCCTTGAGTTTTGCTCGCATCGAAAATCATTATTTCGTCAACGGCGGCTTCTTTGAAGTCGAAGGACAATTGCTGCGTGATGCCCACAAATTAAAAGGCATTCCCGGCGTCATCGTGCACGGCCGCTATGACGTGGTTTGCCCGATTGCCAATGCATGGGATTTACACAAGGTCTGGCCGGAAGCGAAGTTAATGATTTCCCCAACTTCAGGACATTCGGCATTCGAAGCAGAAAACGCATCATCGTTGATCGAAGCGACCGATAGTTATCGTTGAACCGTAGGGTGGAACCGCCGCCTTTTGGCGATTCCACCATGTATTGCGACTTCGTTTGGCTTGGTGGATACCGCTGCACGGGATCCACCCTACGTCGAATGAAGATTTATTCGATTTTCGATAACACTTTCGTCACCTGAGTTTGCAGAACAGGAATCAGATCTTTTTCAAACCACGGGTTACGTTTTAGCCATAAATTATTGCGCGGACTTGGGTGCGGTAACGGCACGACATGTGGCCAATGTTTTCGCCAAGCTTGAACGACTTCAGTCAGTGACGCTTTTTCATTCGTCAGGTGATATGCCATGGCATATTGACCGATCACCAGTGTCAGTTGCAGGTTTTTCAGATGTGATAACAAGGGTAATCGCCATGCGGGCGCGCATTCCGGGCGAGGCGGCAGATCGCCAGACTTGCCGGTTCCCGGATAGCAAAAACCCATCGGTAAAATGGCTATTTGTTTAGCGTCATAAAATACTTCGCGCGAAACACCTAGCCAACTACGTAATCTATCGCCACTGACGTCGTTGAATGGCACGCCGGTTTCATGAACTTTTCTGCCCGGTGCTTGGCCAACAATCAAGATGCGAGCTGCGGCGTTTATTTGCACAACCGGTCGCGGCCCAAGCGGCAAATGCTGGCTGCACAAAGTGCAGGCGCGAACCTTTTCAAGCAATGGTGGAAG
>JAYSXB010000281.1:0-7437 GCA_043717775.1 Arenimonas sp. | reverse complement strand
AATTAAACTCGGCGGCAAATAATCTCGATGCGGGCGATACTCTTGGCCGTTTTCATAGCGAAGTAATTGCAAGGGCTCAGAGTAGGCCGGCGTGGTATTCACGATGGCCGCCATGCGCCTTTGAATTAATAACAAAGTAATATCTTCAAGCATGTCGTAAAAAACCATGTCAAAACTGGTGCGCAATTGCACCTGCACCAATTGACCATCAGGTGCTGCGGTAATTGAAGGCTTTAAGTGTGGGCCGCCAATATACTGAAGCAAGTAGCTCTCTTCCTGGTTCAATAAATGATCAGTTACCGACACCCAAGGGCTTTCGCTAAGCATCTCGATGGACTGTTGCCAAATACTTTCCTGCAACCGCGGCATCGGCATGGCAGGTAATGCAGCCAAGCTTGTTGCCTGTGCAAAATGTGGATGCATTTGCGTTACGGGTGGCTTAATCGGCAAGTCGCTTTGCATCAAAAGCGTATTGATTGCGTTCGCTCGCACTGGGCTTTCAATGCAACCCATACCTGATCTTAAGCGATGCATTAAAAGTGCCAAGCTCACAATGTCGCCAGCTTCTGCCGCATGCTCCAAACATTGCGTGCCGAGCTGAAGCAGCGATTTATCATCACTGCGCGACCACAGTATGGCCAGCGTGCGTAGCGCGGCTGGAAATTTTTTTTCTGCACTTTTTAGTAAACACACGTTGGCGTATTGCCAGTCGGGCTGCTTATCAGGCTTATTTAATTCAAGCACCGCTAGTTCATAGTAAGCAGCGCTGTGGCCGAGTTCCGCTGCCTGTTGAATAAGCGCCACGCCGCGTTTTTTATCACCATCATCAATTAGTTTAAATAAATGCAGGCAGCCTAAATTGAAGCAAGCCGCCGGATGCTGCGCGCCAGCAGCTGTTTCAAGAAAGCCAACAGCCGCTACGGTGTTGCCCGCGCCGAGCAAGGCCCGTGCCTGCTGCCACGCTGTATCGACGATGTCCACGGACTGATTCATGGCGTAATTGTGGCCTTGAAACGGCCAATAACGCCAGCGCCCTCAGTTTGTGGGAAAATGGCGCCTCGTTCCAGAAGGCCATGTCGTATGAGTACTCCCGCCAACTCCTTGCCATCCGCCGATGTTCAGACCGAGCGCGGTCCTTTGCGTTTCGTCACCGCAGCCAGTTTGTTCGACGGCCATGATGCCGCGATCAATATTATGCGTCGCTTGATTCAATCCCAGGGCGCAGAAGTTATTCACCTCGGCCACAACCGAAGCGTAGAAGATGTGGTGCGAGCAGCATTGCAAGAAGACGCCGATGGCATTGCCTTAAGTTCCTACCAAGGCGGCCATGTTGAATATTTCAAATACATGATCGATATGTTGAAAGAACGCGGCGCCTCGCATATCCGCTTGTTTGGCGGAGGCGGCGGCACCATTACGCCAGAAGAAATTCGCGAGCTGCAAGAGTATGGCGTTGAAAGAATTTACCACCCCAATGACGGCATGCAAATGGGTTTGGTGGCGATGATTGAGGATCTCATGAAGCGTACGAGAGACGTGAGACGTGAAGCGGGAGAGGTGTCGCAAAATTCGCATTTGAATCTGACCCCATCGATTGATAATGAAATTGAAATTGGTGGAATGCTTTCAGCAATCGAAGCAGGCCAATTTTCGGAAGCCGAGTTGGTAAAATTGAGAAAACAATGGGCTTCTCCGGTCTCGCCCCTCCCGTCTATCGTATCCCGCCAATCCCCCGTCATCGGCCTAACCGGCACCGGTGGCGCCGGTAAATCATCGGTCACCGATGAACTGATGAATCGTTTTTTACAAAGTTTTCCAGAAATGCGTATCGCTGTTATTTCGGTCGATCCCACCCGTCGCAGAACCGGTGGTGCATTGCTGGGTGATCGCATTCGCATGAACTCGTTGCGCTCACCGCGCGTATTTATGCGTTCAATGGCGACGCGACGTCAGCATGTGGCCACCAATATTGTATTGAAAGATTGCGTTGCATTTTTACGTAGCCTGGGTTTTGATTTAGTCATGGTAGAAACCGCCGGTATTGGCCAGTCGGATTCCGAAATTGTCGATCTGGTTGATTTTCCGGTGTATGTCATGACATCCGATTTCGGCGCGCCTTCGCAACTCGAAAAAATCGATATGCTCGATTATGCCGAATTAATTGTGCTCAATAAATTTGACAAACGCGGCGCCGAAGACGCACTGCGCGACGTCCGTAAACAATGGAAACGCAATCGCGTCGCCTTCACTGTGAAAGACGAAGACGTGCCGGCATACCCGACCATCGCCAGCCAATTTAATGATCCGGGCGTTACCTGGATGTTTGTGAATTTGTGTCGTTTGATGCGGGAGAAAATTCCCGGGCTCCAAACCCAAAACCATCATTGCGATTTTAATCCACAACTCGATACTTCATTGAAAGAACCACGCGCTACGGTTTTAATACCGGGCGCTCGCACACGCTACTTGGCCGAAATTGCCGAGCAGGGCAGAAGCATTAATGGTTCGATCGAAAAACAGGCCGAAGCCGCCGATCGTGCGCAAGCCTATTGGCAGAGCTTGCAGGATATCGGCGACGATAAATTGCCGAAGATGTTGTCTCTTTATGACGCCGAAGACGTGCAAGTGGTTAGTACGACCGTCGAACAAAACCACGCGGGTGATGAGAGGCGAGTAGGTGCAGATCGTCGTCGGCCTACATTTCAATGGGAAAAACGCCAAGAAGCAAGCGTAGGAGCGCTCACGAGCGCGACCGCCGGATCTCGGCAAAGTAAGCATGCTTCCGATGGGTCGCTCGCACTCATGAGTGCTCCTACGGGCATTGGCGTTGATCGCAGTCTGCTGACTTTACGTCAACGCTATAACGATGCAGTCAAAGCGCTTAGCGCCGACGCCATTAATTTATTGCGGGAATGGCCATCTCGTTTGAAATCGATTACCGACGAATTCACCGAATATCAGGTGCGCGGAAAATCAATTAAAGTCGAAAATTATCGCGAATCACTATCGCATCAAAAAATTCCGAAAATTGCTGCGCCGACTTATAAAAGCTGGGGTGAATTGCTCACCTTCCTGATGAAAGAAAACCTGCCGGGCGCTTATCCTTACACTGGCGGTGTTTATCCGTATCGCCGTGTTGGTGAAGACCCGATTCGCATGTTTGCTGGTGAAGGTACGCCGGAACGCACTAATCGTCGTTTCCATTATTTAAGCGTCGGGCAACCTGCTGCACGTTTATCGACTGCATTTGACTCGGTGACTTTGTACGGTGAAGACCCGGCCATTCGCCCGGATATTTTCGGCAAAATCGGTAACTCCGGCGTTAGCATTGCCACGCTCGATGATATGAAAAAACTCTATTCGGGTTTTGATTTATGTTCGCCAACAACATCGGTATCGATGACCATCAACGGCCCGGCACCGATGATTCTTGCCATGTTCATGAACACAGCGGTTGATCAGCAAGTCGAAAAATACCTGCGTGCCGATGTTGCTCGATGGGCAGCGGCAGAAGCCGTTATCAAAAAATTCTTCAAAGGCAAGAAAAAGCCGCAATATTTCGGTGAATTGCCACCGACTAATGACGGATTAGGTTTGGCATTGCTGGGCATTAGCGGTGATCAATTAGTCGATGGTGAAACCTACACGCGTATTCGCGCCGAAACTTTATCGACGGTGCGCGGCACCGTGCAGGCCGATATTCTCAAAGAAGATCAGGCCCAAAACACCTGCATTTTCAGTACCGAATTTGCCCTGCGCATGATGGGCGATATTCAGCAATTTTTTGTCGATAATAATGTTCGCAATTTTTATTCGGTGTCGATTTCCGGCTATCACATTGCCGAAGCGGGCGCGAATCCAATTTCGCAATTGGCCTTCACTCTAAGCAATGGTTTTACCATTGTCGAATACTATCTTGCACGCGGTATGAAGGTTGATGACTTCGCGCCGAACCTGAGCTTCTTCTTCAGCAACGGCATGGACCCGGAATACACCGTGATTGGTCGCGTTGCACGCCGCATCTGGGCCCGCGCCATGCGTGAGCGTTACGGCGCCGATGCCCGCAGCCAAATGATGAAATACCATATTCAAACCTCAGGTCGCTCATTGCATGCACAGGAAATTCAATTCAACGACATTCGCACCACCTTGCAAGCGCTGTATGCCTTGTTCGATAACTGCAACAGCCTGCACACCAATGCCTATGATGAAGCCATCACCACGCCCACTGAAGAATCGGTGCGTCGCGCAGTTGCCATTCAAATGATTATCACCAAAGAATTAGGTTTAAATTTTTGTGAAAACCCATGGCAAGGCAGTTTTATCGTTGACAAATTGACCGACATTGTTGAAGAAGCCGTCTATAAGGAATTTGAAGCCTTGTCCGAACGCGGCGGCGTACTCGGCGCCATGGACACCATGTATCAACGTGGAAAAATTCAAGACGAATCGATGTACTACGAGCATAAAAAACACGATGGCAGCCTGCCATTGATTGGCGTGAATACTTTCCTGCCAAAAGAACACAGCGGCGAAATTACCACCACCATTGAATTGATTCGCAGTACCGAACCCGAAAAAGCCCAGCAAATTGAAAACGTGCGCATCTATCAACTTGCAAGAAACCCACTTCTCGTAGGAGCGCTCACGAGCGCGACCGCTTCCACCAAACCCGGCCTTGAATACCTGCAAACCATCGCCCGCGAACGCAAAAATATTTACGCCGCCTTGATGGAAGCCGTCAAAACCCATTCACTCGGCCAAATCAGTCACGCTCTTTATGATGTCGGCGGCGAATACCGCAGGAATATGTAAGCGTAGCCCGGGTCACGCTCCACCGACCCGGGTAACTCCGCGATGTTGTCCACACAAAATTAAACCACAAGGTTGCCTCGTGGGAGCGTCTGTAAGGCGCGAAAAACTTGCGACAGATTTGAAAACTCCGAATTCTCCAAACTCTGCATGAAAGATTGATCTCCGCTTTGGGATTATTTCGCAGATTTCTCCGGGTCGGTGGAGCGTGACCCGGGCGACGGTATTGTTAAACTGTTATCGAAGCACCTTTTCTCTTGGTAGCAGCCTCTAGAGATTAGGTCTATTCACTTAGGGAGTTGGTCCATGATTCGTTTACTGTTTACCGTTTTGTTTCTACTCGGTTCGACTACCGCATTTTCTGCCAATGAACTAGCGGCGTCACCTGAGCAAGTGCGCCCCGTGTTATTGGCGTCAAAAATGCCGGATGTCGCCATGACAACTCTGGCGGGTAGGCCAACCACGCTTAAAGCGATTGCCGCTGGCAAGCCAGTAATTTTGGTATTTTACCGCGGCGGTTGGTGCCCGTTTTGCAATCTACAGCTAAGCGATTTGCGATTGATCCAAAAGCAAACCGATGCCCTGGGTTATCAAATGATAGGTATTAGTCCTGACTTGCCGGCCGAGCTCAACCGCACGCTCGACAAGCATCAATTGAAATACACTTTATTATCAGACAGCAAAGCGAACGCCATGCGTGCATTTGGTATTGGCTATCGACTGGATGCAGCGACCATTGAAAAATACAAAAGTTACGGCATAGACCTAGAGAAATCTTCTGGAGAAAAACATCATGGCTTGCCGGTGCCCTCGGTATTTATTGTTGATGCCGACGGCATTATTCAATTTTCTTATGTGAATCCGGACTATAAAGCTCGCGTACCGGGCTCGGTGGTGCTGGCGGCTGCCGAAGCCTTTGCTAAGCGCAAACAATATCTGTCACCGAAGTAAAGATTTGCGTGGCCTGGGTCACGCTCCACCGACCCGGGTTTATCGTCCGGCAAATTTGAAAATTCTCAATCCCACAATCTTGATAACAGATTGATCTGTGCTTGGGGATTATTCCGCAGGTTTACCCGGGTCGGTGGAGCGTGACCCGGGCTACGGTGCACCGCCCAACAAACTAATCACGCATGGCGTTAGACTCTAGGTTCTTGAATTATTACTGGGGCTATGAGCATGGAACTGAAAATGTTGATTTGGTCAATCGTGTTAGGTCTTGTACACATTGGCTTAGCGGCAACTCTATCAACCCAGCAACGTGGCCTTGCTTGGAATACCGGAGCTCGCGACGCCACCACTCCGCTGACCGGCGTTGCCGCAAGAGTTGATCGTGCACTGCAAAATTTCAAAGAGACATTCCCACTATTTGCCGCCGCGGTATTGGCATTGTTACTCACCCAGCACGCAAGCGCTGAAACCGCCATGGGCGCTCAATTATATTTTTGGTCTCGTGTCGCCTACATCCCGGTTTACGCAGCTGGTATCAGCTATTTACGGACATTAATTTGGATAGGATCAATCGCAGGAATTGTGATGGTGTTGATGCCGTTATTTTAAAGTTCAGAATATTCGCTTCAAGCGCACCCTGCATGTGGGGTCAGAGCCATTTGTCGAACTAATACTCTCGACTTCAACATTGTCAAAAGAATTTAAAATGCAAAATACTTCTTTAAGTTTTACTGAGTTAGAACGGCGCGTGGCTGAATATTGCCCTCCGGAAGCCATCATTAGCAAGAATAAAAGTGACCGAATAGCATTTTGGGTGGGGCTGTCTGGGGGCCTAATTGCATTCACGGCAAAGTATTTTTTCCCGCCGAGTTATGCAACTTGGGTGTTGTTACTAGGTGGGTTAATCGAAATTGTTGCGCTCGGTGTGTTCTTCATTAGTACAGTTAAGCAAGAAATTCCTGGTTTCAAGAATGCCAAGCTCAATTTGGCCAATGACCTTGAATATGATTATGATCATTATAAAAAACTTATTTCCTGGCTGCGAACGACCCCTTTGGATGATGTAAGAAAACGTCTTCGCTATATACAAACACGCAGAGAGACGATGCACCAAAGGTTTGGATTGCTTGTGGGCGGAATGGAACGGCTAGGTTTGTTGCCAATTCTTGTCGCACTTTACTTTCAATTCAAAGATTTCCATTTTCCTGTTTCTTTCGACTTATTAAATACAATACTTGCCATATTATTGGTAGCTTTCTACTTAGTTAGCTGGTGGCTTGCAGGATTAAAGCTTCGACTGGATTTGTATGCGCAAATTCTTGGCGATGCATTGGATGATGATTTGCATAAAAAGCCAAGGTCGTTATGAGTTGCGTCCAAAGTTACAGATTCACGGCAATCTTAAAGGGGCTTTGCTTTGCTATATGAATCCGGCAAGGGCGCTTGAAGCGCACCCTATCGTCAACGCGTAATCATCGGGTGCAGCTATGGCACACCAACGAGTTGTTATTGAAGTTAAAAGCTCACCTCTTCAGCTACCTGTCTAGAAGCTGAAGGACGGAATGTTAAACAGCTTAGAAAAGTACTGCGTTGCTGATAACCTCGGAAGTCCCCCCAAGCGAGAGGCTTTTCCTCATGGCGTTCTTTAAAGAAAACACTGACACCACGAAGCCA
>JAYSXB010000029.1:0-2291 GCA_043717775.1 Arenimonas sp. | reverse complement strand
CATCACCGCGAATAGCGACTAATTTCTCGGCTTCAAACTGCAATTCCAGGCCGCAAATGGCTTCACAAAGCGGGCAGGCACGGAATTTTGAGCTACGGGTCATGTTTTATCTCCGGATCGAACCTGCAATATACGAAATATCGCTGCCTTATGTTGCCTCGACAAGTTAAAATAGCAGGATGTCTCTTATAACTCTCCAAAACGTTGATTTCAGCGTCGGCGGCCCTTTGCTGCTAGAAAAAGTAAACCTCACTATAGAAACCAACGAGCGCATTTGTATCGTTGGTCGTAATGGCGCAGGCAAATCCACCTTGATGCGTCTTTTCGATGGTCAAATCAAACCCGATGACGGCGAAGTGCGAAGCGGCGGTGTCAGCATTGCCGGCCTTGCACAGGAAGTGCCATTGGCATTGACTGGCGACGTGTTCGATGTGGTTGCCATGGGCCTGGGTGAATTGGGTGCTGATTTAGCGCACTACCATCATTTAATTCATGCGCCAGAAATGGACATGGACGCCTTGGGCGAAGTGCAAGCCCGTATTGATGCCGGGAATGGCTGGGCGCTGGACCAGCGTGTCGAGCAAGTGATTTCCAAACTCGAATTAAATGAAGAAGCCGAATTTTCGGCCTTGTCTGGCGGCATGAAGCGCCGTGTTTTATTAGCGCAAGCCTTGGTCGCTGCGCCGGATGTTCTATTGCTCGACGAACCCACCAACCATCTTGATATCGAATCGATTGCCTGGCTGGAAGAATTTCTAAAAAATTATGCGGGCACCGTGGTTTTCGTTACCCATGATCGACAATTTCTAAGAAATATTGCGACGCGCATTATTGAAATTGATCGTGGGCAAGTTACCAGCTGGCCCGGTGATTACGACAATTATCTGCGCCGCCGTGAAGAAAGACTGCATGCCGAAGCGCAGGAAAATAAGTTATTCGATAAAAAACTGGCACAGGAAGAAATCTGGATTCGCCAAGGCATCAAGGCCCGCCGCGTTCGGAATGAAGGCCGAGTCACCGCGCTGAAAGCCATGCGTAACGAGCGCTCGCAGCGCCGTGAACTGACCGGCAATGTGAATTTGGCCACCGCCGACGCTGGCCGCTCAGGCAAGCGTGTGTTTGAAGCCAAGCATGTCAATTTTGCTTTTGGCGACAAAGTCATGGTGAAAGATTTCAACACCGTGATTCAACGTGGCGACAAGATTGGTTTGATCGGCCCTAATGGCTCCGGAAAAACAACTCTGCTGAAATTATTACTGGGCGATTTGCAACCGACCAGCGGTGAAATCAATATCGGTACCAATCTGGAAATTGTTTTCTTCGATCAATTGCGTAGCTCACTGCGCGACGATTGGGATGCGCTGGACAATGTTTCTGAAGGCCAGGAATTTATTGAAATTAACGGTGGTCGTAAACATGTGATGGGTTATTTGCAGGATTTCCTGTTTAGCCCAGATCGTGCTCGCGCGCCGATCACCAAGCTTTCTGGCGGTGAACGCAATCGCTTATTGCTGGCAAAATTATTCGCCAAGCCATCCAATTTATTGATCATGGATGAACCCACCAACGACCTGGACGTGGAAACACTCGAGTTACTGGAAGAAATTCTGGCCGATTATTCCGGCACCCTGATTCTTGTTTCACATGACCGAACATTCCTTGATAACGTCGTCAGCAGCACGCTGGTGATGGAAGGCAATGGCCGTATTGGTGAGTATGTTGGCGGCTATGTCGATTGGTTACGTCAACGCCCCGGCAATAATTCATCTAATACAAGTTTTGCGAAACCCGTTGAAGTGGTCAAAGCCGTATTGACGAAAATCGAGCCAACAACACCGGCGAAACGTAAGCTGAGTTTCAAGGAAGCCAAAGAGCTGGAATCGCTGCCATTGAAAATCGAAGAATTCGAAACTAAAATTTCGGAGATGACGGCGCAGATGGCAGAGCCTGCTTTCTATACGAAAAACAATGCCGCTGCGATCACCGAGTTCAATAGTAAAATGGCCGCGCTACAAGTGGAGCTTGATGCTACTTATGCGAGATGGCAGTTATTGGAAGCGGGTTGAAAAAAACCTCTCCCTCCGTAGGAGCGCTCACGAGCGCGATAGATCTTAAATCTGCGATATCAATAAAATAAAACATAGGGTGATATGAGCGTAGATGGCAAACTATTTATTCGCGTCGCAGGCCTTTCGCGCTCGTGAGCGCTCCTACGGCTTGAATATTTGGCCAAGTTCCGGTAATCCGTAGCAGCATGCCATGGGATTATTTGATGAGTTGGCTATAATTAA
>JAYSXB010000280.1:0-7441 GCA_043717775.1 Arenimonas sp. | reverse complement strand
GAATTTGTGTCGGTGACTTTTGGTGCGGGTGGTTCAACGCTAAGTTACACGCCGGAAACCGTCCGTGAATTAAGGCAGACGCATGGCTTGAATGGCGTGCCGCATTTGTCCTGCATGGGTGGTTCGCGCGATGAAATTTCCAATTTGCTGCAATTATATAAAGCACTCGGCTGCGATCGTCTAGTCGCATTACGCGGCGACATGCCATCGGGCATGGCACGTAGCGGTGACTTCCGTTTTGCTGCCGACTTGGTGCGCTTTATTCGTGAAGAACACGGCGAGCATTTCCGTATTGAAGTGGCAGCGTATCCAGAAATGCATCCACAGGCCGAAGATGCACTCGATGACATGAAACGCTTCCAGGAAAAAATTCAGGCCGGTGCACATAGCGCGATCACGCAATATTTTTTTAATGCCGACGCCTATTTTTATTTTGTTGAAACCGCGCGCAAGCAAGGTATTCACCAGGATATCATTCCCGGCATTATGCCGATCTCGAATTTCACCCAGCTCAGGCGCTTCTCGGAATCTTGCGGTGCGGAAATTCCGCGCTGGATCAGCAAACGCATGCAAGCTTATGGTGACGATGCCGCCAGCATTCGCGAATTTGGTGCGGACGTGATTGCCAGTATGTGTGAACGTCTGATTGCCAATGGCGTGCCGGAACTGCATTTCTACACTCTGAACCTGGCCAAACCCACGCAGCTGGTGCTCTCGCGTCTGGCCTAAACTCGAGTTAGTCTAATAGCCTGCCAACAGGTCTATTTGAATGCGTTTTGTCTTCATCACAATTTTGCTTTATGTGTGCTGCGCCTTGAGTGCGCAAAGCGCGGCTGCACAAACGATTAATCGTTGCCTGGATAACACCGGCAAAATTCTCTATACCGATAAAAAATGTGAAGACCTTGATGCAGTACAACAAGACCTGCCAAAGGCGGCCGGCAATATTGGTTATGGTGGCGTCCGAACCTGCGCCCGCACACAGGACGATTTACTTTGGGATTTGCGCAGCGCGCTCGAAACTGGCGACATTAATCGGGCCTCGGGGCTGTTTTTATGGAACGGCAATGACACCTCGCAAGCCAATAAGCGGCTCGATCAATTAAATCAGGTGAGTTATCAGTCATTGATCTCGGTCGATTTATTATTTCCCGAGACAGAAAACACGCAAGTGCAGTTTGATCAAGACGGCAATATTGTCGAAACCCGGCCGCGTGGCCCGCCCGTACCCTACGGTATCCGTGTTGATTTTTACCGGAATAAAAAACAGACCGATATCGGCACGTTTCGTTTTGGTATAGAAAAACACATGCAATGCTATTGGGCCCGCTTCTGAGCGGCCCGTAATCAGGGTAAAATAGCGGCTTCGTTCAGGAGCTCCGCCATGACACAAACCTATCCCGATTACATTTGGCACAACGGCGAAATCAAGCGTTGGCAAGACGCCACTGTGCACGTGATGGCGCATGGTTTGCATTACGGTTCGTCGGTTTTCGAAGGTATTCGTTGTTACGAAACCCATAATGGTCACGCTATTTTTCGTTTGAATGATCACAATAAACGCTTGTATGACTCGGCAAAAATTTATGAAATGCCGATTCCCTACACACTCGATCAAATCAATGCCGCTTGCCACCAAGTCATTAAAGCCAATGATTTAGGTAAAGCCTATTTGCGCCCGATTGCTTTTCGCGATCTGGGTGGTTTTGGTTTATCTGCTGATTGCCCGACCAGTGTTTCAGTAGCTGCCTGGAATATGGGCCCTTACCTCGGTGCAGGCGTGCTTGAAGCCGGTATTGATGCCTGTGTGTCGAGTTGGCAGCGGATGGCGCCAAACACGATTCCCACCGGTGCAAAAGCCGGTGGTAATTATTTATCCGGTCAATTAATCGCGCGCGAAGCAAGACGCCTTGGTTTTGGCGAAGGCATTGCACTTGCCTCAACCGGTTTATTATCTGAAGGCGCTGGCGAGAATTTATTTCTGGTATTTGGCGGTGCATTGCATACCCCGCCGGTCAGCGCAGCACTGCTGAATGGTATTACCCGCAATACCATCATGACGCTGGCAAAAGACAATGGTATTGAAGTGATCGAACGCGACATTCCACGCGAATTTTTATATCTCTGCGACGAACTTTTCATGTGCGGCACCGCTGCCGAAATTACACCGATTCGCTCGGTCGATGGCCGTCAAGTGGGCGCTGGAAAACCTGGCCCCTTGACGCTGAAAATCCAGGACTTGTTTTTCGGTTTATTTAGTGGCATGACGCCGGATACGCGTAATTGGTTAACGCCGTTGTGATGTAGGGTGGAACCGCCCGCTCCTGGCGATTCCACCGTGCTTGCCGACGGTGGTGCGGTTTGGTGGATACCACCATGCATACCGAAGTTGGTGGGGGTTGGTGGATACCACCAAAAAACGGTGGGATCCACCCTACGCCATATTATTTTGCTGTATCAAAAACCAGACAGGCTTCGGCACCACTTTCTTCGCGTGGTTTGATGCTGACTTTCCATTCGTATAAATCGCATAAGCGCCGCACGATCGATAGACCAATACCGCCACCAGTCGTTGCGCCGATGCCGGAACCGCGATAGCCGCGTTCAAACAGGCGTGCAGCATCTTCTTCGCTTAAGCCCGGGCCAGTGTCCTGGATAATCACGCGGTCGGTTTCGACAATAATGCGAACCTCGCCTTCCTGGGTATATTTGCAGGCATTGCCAATCAGATTTCCCAAGGCGACCGAGAGCACGGCTTCGGGTGCATTGACGAAGACATCATTCAAGCCATCCACCACCACTTGAATCGGCTTATGGGTCATTTGCGCGCGATTGGCTTCGGCCAGATTATTGGCCAGCTTGTGAATATCGGTATTGCCGATGCCGCGTTCGTTACGCGAGAGCATCAATAAGGCCGTCGTTAAATCGGTACATTGCAATGCGGCGCGATCGATTCGCTGTAATCGTAGTTTGGTTTTTTCCGGCAACTCCGGATTCGCCAATAATAATTCGGTCGCTCCGCGAATCACTGCCAGCGGTGTCCGCAATTCATGGCTTACATCGGCATTAAATTCGCGGTCACGCTTCACTAATGTGGTCATGCGACCGGAATAATCATCCAGTGTCGCAGCGAGTTCGCCCACTTCATCATTGGCAAAATACGGCGCTAGAGATTCTGCTTTATCACTACCGGAAAGATCCGCCACTCTACGTGCCAGTTCGGTTACCGGGCTGATCACGCGCGACGACGACCAAATACCAATCAGCCAAGCCAGAGCAGAAAACACGATGACCGCAAAAGCCAATGCGATCAGCATTTGCTGTTCGCCTAATGAAGCGCCGGTAACGTCATAACGCACATAGCTGACAATATCGTCATCGCGACGAATGGCGTATTTATAGAGTCGCAGTTTGCCGTCTTCATCGAGCTGGGAAATATTGTGTACACCGGTGTCCAGACCTTGCAGAAACAAGGGCATTTTATAGGCCGTGCGGGTGCTCCAAGTCTTGGCGGTGTAAAGCGAAAATGAAGGCAATTCGCTCGGGTTGGCCCGTGTCTGTTTGACCAAGCTATCAACTTCTTTCTGCATGGTGTCATCAATAAGCTGACCTTCGAGCTTGCTACGCAAATACAAACTCGAGGCAGCAAACAGTGCGGTTAAGCCAAAACCGAGCGCCAAGAAAGAAAGAATGATTCGAGTACGAAGCCTGCGCCGGTATTGCATGGTTTAGCGCTCCGGCGATACTTAGGCCGACTCGGTGTCTGCGATTCGATAACCAATCCCGTGCCGGGTTTGAATAAGTGCTTTGTCAAAAGGTTTATCAATCGCCGCTCGCAATCCATGAATATGGACCCGCAGGGAATCACTATCGGGTAATTCTTCACCCCAAACACGGTTTTCCAATTCAAGACGCGTCACCACCGATGGCGATGCTTCCATCAAAGATTGCAAAATTTTCAATGCGGTCGGATTGAGCTGAATCGCTTTTCCACCCCGCATGACTTCCAGCGTGTCGAGGTTATATTCAAGATCGGCAACATGGAGTACCCGAGGTTGCGCCGCTTTGCCGCGGCGTGCCAACACGGCCAAACGTGCTTCTACTTCCTGCAAGGCGAAAGGCTTTACCAAATAGTCGTCGGCACCCGATTCAAAACCGGCCAGCTTACTGTCGAGCGAATCACGCGCGGTCAACATCAGTACCGGAGTTTGTTTGCGGCCTTCCGCGCGCAAACGCTTGCAGACTTCAAGACCATCCATGCCGGGAAGATTCAAATCCAGAATAATGGCATCGAAATCATTGACCACCGCCAAATGCAAGCCGGCGACTCCGTCGGCTGCGTAATCAACCGTGTGACCACGGTCTTCAAGGAAATCGCCGAGATTAGCGGCGATATCACGGTTATCTTCAATGACTAGGATGCGCATAGTTTGTGCCTTATTTACTAACTTTTAATGCATTGTCTCGAGCGAAGTCACTATCTCTTTTTCTCGCAGCAGCTGTTTTGCATAACCGCTTAATCATGTTAGTTCCAATGGCCGCTTCTTTTGTGCAAACCATTTTGCTATCGCCAAACGCTTTATCTAGTAATTTATTTACAGATTCTTGGTTCAATTTAATATTTTCTCGTGACGGAGCATCCAATGAGGCTACGCTTTTGCCATTTGCAAGTATTTCGGAAATTTTGAGCAGCGATGCTTCAATACTAGCGCGATCGGCTTGTGTTATTTCCGAATATTTAGGATTCGTATTGACTGCATTGAGTACCGCGTCTTTCTGCGGACTAAATGGCCCGCTCATCACATCTAGCTGAAATGCGTCATCTGCAAAGGCGACCGGTGATAACAATAGTGCCGCAGCAAGTACAAATAATGAAAAACGCATCGATAAGCCTCGAATCAAGTGGGTCTTAGATTGTGCCAGAGTTCATTAGTTCCGGTACAGGACGAAAGTCATGGGTTCTTACTTACTGAGCCAATCACTTAAATGCTTAGAGCCAGACTTTAACTGGCTATGCAAAGCACTATTTAGTCGTTTTCTTGCGCTTAACTTTGCTCTTGCTTAATCGCGAGGGCTTTTTTACATGCTGCTCCAGATGCTCAATCATCGCCCCGGCAATATCCACCCCGGTGATGCCTTCAATGCCTTCCAGGCCCGGCGATGAGTTCACTTCCAGCACCATTGGGCCCCTACTGGAGCGCAGCAAATCTACCCCAGCGACACCTAAACCCATCACCTTTGCGGCTCTTAGCGCGGTTTCTTGCTCGGCGGCACTCAGTTCAACCAGGGCTGCAGCACCACCCCGGTGCAAATTTGATCGAAACTCTCCCGCAGCAGCTTGTCGCTTCATTGCCGCGACCACCTTGTCGCCGACCACGAAACAGCGAATGTCGGCACCCTGCGCTTCGGGGATAAACTCCTGCACCAGAAAATTGGCGTAAAGCCCGCGCAAAGCCTCGATCACGCTGCGGGATGCACTCAATTGCTCGGCCAAAATTACGCCTGCACCCTGCGAGCCTTCATTGAGCTTGATGATATGCGGTGGCTCGCCCATTAAATTGAGCAAATCCTGGGTATCGTCGGGGTTATCGCCAAACACGGTGGTCGGCAGACCAATGCCTTGCCCTGCCAGTAATTGATGACAACGCAGTTTGTCGCGGGCCCGCAAAATGGCGTCGGAACAATTCGGCGTATAGGCGCCCATCATTTCAAACTGCCGTAGCACCGCCGTGCCATAACGCGTAATCGAAGCGCCTATTCTCGGAATTACCGCGTCAAAACCGCTCAGCGGCTTGGATTTGTAATTGAGCTGAAATTGCCCCGGCGCAATTTTCATATAGCAACGCAAAGGGTCCAGCACACGTACGGTATGGCCACGCTCACGTGCGGCTTGGACCAGACGCTGGGTTGAATAGAGCTTTGCATTACGCGACAAAATGGCCAGCTTCATGGGGTTTCCTTCTATGCAGCGGCCTGTGGTGGAGATAATGCTAGCGCGAACCCACACGAGTGCTGGCGCTTTCATTACGCACTATCTAGATGACAGAAGTATGAGGCTGGCCCGATTTTGTCGCAACGCGTTAAAATGGCCGCATGCAAATATTCCTCAATGGTCAAACTCTCGATTTGCAAGCGCCTATCAGCCTTGCCCTACTACTCGAACAACAGGGCTATGCCCAGCGTCGTGTGGCGATCGAAGTGAATCGCAGCATCGTGCCGAAAAGTCAGCATGACCAGCACTTGCTCAGTGAAGGCGACAAAGTTGAAATCGTACACGCGCTCGGTGGTGGCTGAGTATTAAGTGTTAACAGAGTCCTGGTTTCGCGCCATAATAAGCGGATGAATCAGCCCAACATCAACGCGCCGCTCATCATTGCCGGTAAAAGCTATCAGTCACGCTTGCTCACCGGCACCGGCAAATTCAAAGACTTTGAAGAAACCCGTCTAGCCACTGAAGCCGCTGGCGCAGAAATTGTTACGGTCGCCATTCGTCGCACCAATTTAGGCCAGGACGCCAACGCACCTAATTTGCTGGATGTACTACCGCCGGAAAAATACACGCTACTACCCAATACGGCCGGCTGCTACAACGTCGAAGACGCCGTTCGTACCTGCCAACTGGCACGCGAATTACTCGACGGCCATCGCCTGATAAAACTTGAAGTACTCGGCGATCCAAAAACTTTATTTCCCAATGTCATTGACACGATTAAAGCCGCCGAAATTTTAGTGCGCGATGGTTTTGATGTCATGGTCTATACCTCGGATGATCCGATTATCGCCAGACAACTCGAAGCCATTGGTTGCGTGGCAGTGATGCCGCTGGCAGCGCCGATTGGTTCGGGACTGGGCATCCAGAACAAATGGAATTTGATCGAAATAATTGAAAACGCCAAAGTGCCGATTATTGTCGATGCCGGTGTTGGCACGGCATCGGATGCCGCTATTGCAATGGAGCTGGGCTGCGATGGCGTGCTGATGAATACGGCGATTGCTTCTGCAAGAAATCCAGTCTTGATGGCAAGCGCCATGCGTAAAGCCATTGAAGCCGGTCGTGAGGCCTTTCTGGCCGGACGCATTCCCAAAAAACGCAATGCCAATGCTTCGTCTCCGATTGATGGCCTGTTTTTCTGAGCATGAGTCAGGAAGCAAACATTGACACACTAAAACAACGTCGTATTCGTAGTTATGTTTTACGCCAGGGTCGCGTTACCCAGGCACAAAAACGCGCCTTCACTGATCACTGGCCAGTTTACGGTCTTGAATACACCGCCCAGCTGAAAAATTTCGATGCCATTTTTTCAAGACAGGCCGATCTCGTACTCGAAATTGGTTTTGGCAATGGCGAACAAATGCAGTTTGCCGCCATCAACGAAGCGCATCGTAATTTTATTGGCGTCGAAGTCCACGGCCCCGGCGTTGGTCGCTTATTGAATGGATT